>NZ_JBSVXD010000067.1:0-27883 GCF_054070755.1 Pseudomonas sp. SDO5591_S426
ATTCAACGTTGATGTCGACTGATCCACCGCCTTCGCGAGCAAGCCCGCTCCCACATTGTCCCGATACATCAGAGCTACTGTGTTTACAGACCTTCCGCGAGCACCTTCGAGAGCATGTCGACAAAGAAATCCACGCTCTGACGCGACGTCACCATCGGCGGCTTGATCTTCAGCACGTTGAGGAAGTCGCCGGTCGGCTGCATGAAAATCCCCAGCTCACGCAAGCGATCGCACAGCGCCGTAGTTTCCTCGGTCGCCGGTTCCAGGGTCTCGCGGTTACGGATCAACTCCACACCCAGATAGAAGCCCGAACCATGCACCGCGCCGACTAACGGATGAATATCGATCAGCGCTTCAAGGCGCTCCTTGAAATACCCGCCAACAACCTGGGCGTTCTCCCAGAGTTTTTCTTCTTCCATCACATCCAGCACCGCCATGCCGACCTGGCAACTCACCGGACTGCCGCCGGCCGACGAGAAGAAATAGCCTTCGGCCTCTAGCGCTTCGGCGATTTCCCGGCGAGTGATCACGGCGCCCAATGGCTGACCGTTGCCCATGCCCTTGGCCATGGTGATGATGTCCGGTACCACGCCCTGCTCTTCAAAACCCCAGAAGAAATGGCCCATGCGCCCGTAACCGACCTGTACTTCGTCGGCAATGCACACACCGCCCTGGGCGCGGACCATGGCATACACCTGCTTCAGGTAACCCGGCGGCAGCGAGATGCCGCCGGCATTGCCATACACCGGCTCACAGATGAAACCGGCCAGCTGGCGTTTTTGCTCGGCGATTTTCGCCAGGTTGTGTTCAACGCTGCGCACGTAGTCCGGCGCGCTGTCCGGGCCACGGAACTCACCGCGATAGGTGTTCGGCGCAGTCACCGGGTGCACCCAGTCCGGGCGGCTGCTCAGTGCCTTGGGGTTGTCGGCAATCGAGGTCGACACCGCGTCTGCGCCCACCGTCCAGCCGTGATAGGCCTCCAGCACGCTGAGCATGTCGCGCCCGCCGCTGTAGGCCCACGCCAGACGGATCGCCAGGTCGTTGGCCTCGCTGCCGCTGTTGACCAGGAAAACGCGATCCATGGAGTCCGGCGCCAGCTTCAGCAAGCGCTCGGAAAACTCGGCGACCGCTGCATAGTTGAACCGCGAGTTGGTGTTGAGTAGCGACCACTGGCGACTGGCGACCGCAGCCATGCGCGGATGCCCGTGACCCAGCACCGCGACGTTGTTGAGCATGTCGAGGTAGGAGCGGCCCTGCATGTCGATCAGGTGGTTGCGCCAGCCACGCTCGATGCGCGGCGGGTCGACGTAATAGTGTTTCTGCGTGCGGGCGAAACTGGCGTCGCGACGAGCCAGCAAGGTCTGCGCATCGAGCTCTGCCTCAGCATCGCAGGCCAGCCCCAGCAATGCTGCAGGCGACGGGCACAACGCTTGCCAGGCTGCGGCGCGCGACGGCGTACAGAACAGAGGTGCATCGATCGCCGAACCACGGCACAACTGCACGATCAACGGCCCGTTGACCGAGCCCAACACCTGGCCTTTGACCAGCGCTGCGCCGCTGTGCAGCGATGGCGTCAGGCCCCACAGCCGCACGCTCAATTGCGGGCCATCCAGTTGCAGCACACCTTGCAACGGTTGATGAACGACACCGGCAAACGGCGCCTCGACTGCCGTGCCATGGGGCACGCGCAACTCGACATGTAGCGCAAAGGTGTCCGGTTCGTTGGCGCTGTCCGGCCGGGTGCGCGACAACCGATATTGGCCGTAACGACTGGCCGCCAGTTCATGGGCGGCGGCGGCTTCGTTGAGCAGACGCTGATCGACGCCTTCCTGTTCCCAATTCCCTGCCTCGAAATGCGGGCTGAGGACGCCCAGATCGATCAAGGCAAACTCACGCCCAACCAGGCTCGGCAGCAGCGGCGCAAAACCCTCGCTGACAATAACGGGCAGGTTCTGGCCAACCGCTGTCAGGATCGCCGCTTCCATCAGCGCGAGCGGCACCGAAGTCGCGACGCGGAAAATCTCCCATTCGTGGGTCAGGTTGTCGCGGCTGTAGGCGTTGCCCGGATCGATGCTCACCTGCTGCTCGCCGCTTAGCACCAGCACCGCCGCACGGGCGACGATCAGCGGCCACAGAGCCAGCAACTCTTCATGGGTCAGCGGATTGACCGCGTGATACGCCTGCACCGCCGGCAAGATGCAGAACGGATCGCCTTCACCGTGATGCAACAGCGCCGCGCACGTCACCGACAAGTCAGTGATGCGCCAGGTGCGCACCAGATCGCCGAAATCGATCACGCCTTGCAGTTGCCAATGTCGTTGCGCATCACGCTGCCACACCACGTTGTCATCGGTGATGTCCATGTGGATGGCTTGCACCGGCAGCTTGTCGACCAAGGGCTGCAAGCGGCGCTCAGCGAGTTCGGCCGCGTCGGCGATCAGTTTGCGCTGTGCGTCATCCTGGATAACCGGCAACAGATGCGCGATCAGTGCCTGGGCATGTCGCGCATCCCATTGCAGGGTGCGCACCAGCCCCGGATGATCGAATCCCGCCAGCGCCAGATCCATCTCGCCGCACAGGTGACCGAAACCGGCCACCACCGTGGGGTTGAAATAATCGAGGTGCGTCAGCGACTGGCCCTCGATGTAGTCCAGTAGGCGCACATGCACCGCTTGGCCGCCGACATCCAGAGATAGCAGGTCGACGCCGTTTTTCGCCGGTATCACGCGCGGCACGTGCACCTCGGGATGCTCGCCCAAATGCTTGAGCCCGGCATGCTGGGCTTGCAGCTCCAGCGCCGAATAATCGCCCCGGCAGATTTTCAGGACGAAACGGCCCTGGTCGCTGTCGACGCGGTAGTTGAGGTCCTGCTGGCTGCCGAGTGCCTGCAATCTGCCGCTCAGTCCGTAATGCTCTTGCAACAGCTCAAGCGCTTGCTCCGCAGTCACTTGCGGGCTGGGCAAACTGGCGCGATGAATCAACGTGGCGAGCGGCATACAACAACCTCTGAAATTTTATTAGGCGCCTATATCGCCACCGCTCGGGGCGATAAGCAACCCCTTGCCGGTCCGTCACGCCCAGCGGTGACGTGCAAGATGCTCGCACGTCACCGTCTAGGCATAATGCGTCCATACCCACAGGCGTTCGATGCATATGACTCCGACCCTCCCCCGCAGACCCCGCTGGCGCAGCCTGGCCCTGCTCGCGCTGTGCCTGGCGCCGTTGCTGTGGCCGCTGGAGCATCTGGCCGAGCGTTACTACCGCAGCGAACTGGCCGGGCAGAACCGCCAGACCCTCGACCTTTATGTCGCCAACCTGCTGGGAACGCTGCACCGCTACGAAGTGCTGCCGCAGATCCTCGGCGATCTGCCGGCCCTGCGCGCCGTGCTCGGTGCGCCGGACGATGGTGTCACCCAGGGCAACGCCAACCGCCTGCTGAAAAACATCAGCGCCCAGACCGGCGCCGAGGTCATGTACCTGATGGACACCACGGGCAAGACCCTGGCCGCTTCCAACTGGGACAAACACGACAGTTTCGTCGGGCGCAATTTCTCGTTCCGGCCGTATTTCAGTGAAGCCATGGCCGGGCGGCTCGGGCGCTTTTTCGGACTCGGCACCACGTCCGCCAAACGCGGTTATTTTTTCGCCGCTGCCGTGCGGGACGGCGAGAAGATCACCGGCGTATTGGTGGTCAAAGTCGACCTCGACCACACCGAAAGCCTCTGGGGCAAAACCCCGGAACAACTGTTGCTGACCGATCACAACGGTGTGGTCATCCTCACTTCACGCCCGGAATGGCGCTTCCGCTCGACCCGCCCGCTGAGCGAGGACGAGCGCAAAGCCATCAGCGCGATTCAACCTTATCCGACCCGCGATCCGAAGCCATTGAAGCTCAGCCCCAATGCCTGGCTGACCCAGACCCAGGCGATCGCGGAAACCGGCTGGAACGTCAGCATTCTTGCCCCGCGCACGCTGATCGACCGCCCGGTGCGCACGGTGGTCGCCATCGGTGGCGCGATGCTGTTGGTGTTGATGCTGTTGCTCGGCCTGATGATGCAGCGCCGCCGTCATTACCTGGAACGGATCGCCTTCGAAGGCAAGGCCCGGCGCGAACTGGAAGGCCGGGTCGCCGAGCGCACAAGTGATTTGGAAGGGCTCAACCGTCGATTGAAACAGGAAGTGTTGGAGCGCGAACAGGCGCAGCAGGAACTGGTTCGCGCCCAGGATGATCTGGTGCAGGCCGGCAAACTCTCGGCGTTGGGGACAATGTCCGCGAGCATCAGCCACGAACTCAATCAGCCACTGGCCGCGATCCGCAGCTACGCGGAAAACGCCGAAGTGTTGCTCGACCACCAGCGCACCGACGATGCCCGTGGCAACCTCAAACTGATCAGCGAACTGACCGGGCGCATGGCCTCGATCATCGCGCACCTGCGCGCCTTCGCCCGACGCGATCGCCATGCTCCGGAAAGTGTCGCCCTGCAACCGGCGCTGGACGATGCGCTGGCGTTGCTGGCCAAACGGCGGCGCAGCATGGAAGTCGAACTGATCCGCGATCTGCCCGCTGCGGCCTTGTGGGTCGAGGCCGGGGAAACCCGTTTGCGTCAGGTGCTCGGCAACCTGCTGGCCAACGCCCTCGATGCCCTCACCGAAAAAGGCCCGCCGCGTAAGCTCTGGCTGAGTGCCCAATCCACCGCCGACGGCGTCAACCTGTACATTCGCGACAACGGCCCCGGCTTTTGCATGGAAGCCCTTGGCCGCGCCAGCGAGCCCTTCTACACCACCAAGACCCGCACCCAGGGCCTTGGCTTGGGGCTGGCGATCTGCGAAACCCTGATGCGTGCCTTCGGTGGTGAACTGTCGTTCGCCAACCACAAGGAGGGCGGCGCACTGATTACCCTGAAACTACGCGCAGGCGCGCCGGGTGTGAGCCTGCAACCGTCCGAGGACCGAAGTGCATGACCATCGACAACCGCATTCAGGTCGTGCTGATCGACGACGATCCCCATCTGCGCCAGGCCTTGAGCCAGACCCTCGATCTGGCCGGCCTGAAAATTCTGCCGCTGGCCGAGGCCAAGGGTTTGGCCGGACAACTGGAACGTGACTGGCCGGGCGTAGTCGTCAGCGACATTCGCATGCCGGGCATGGACGGCCTCGAACTGCTGACCGAACTCCACGCCCAGGACCCGGAGCTGCCGGTGCTGCTGATCACCGGTCACGGCGACGTGCCGCTGGCGGTGCAAGCCATGCGCGCCGGGGCCTATGACTTTCTCGAAAAGCCTTTCGCCAGTGACGCCCTGCTCGACAGCGTGCGCCGCGCCTTGGCCTTGCGCCGTTTGGTGCTGGACAACCGTAGCCTGCGTCTCGCGCTCAGCGATCGCAATGAGCTGAGCACGCGTCTGGTCGGGCAATCGCCGTCGATGCTGCGCCTGCGCGAGCAGATCGGCGCGTTGGCGGCGACTAAAGCCGACGTGTTGATCCTCGGCGAAACCGGTGCGGGCAAGGAAGTTGTCGCGCGCGCGCTGCATGATTTGTCGAGTCGGCGTAACGGCCCGTTCGTGGCGATCAACGCCGGGGCGCTGGCCGAGTCGGTGGTCGAGAGCGAGCTGTTCGGCCACGAGCCGGGCGCCTTCACCGGTGCGCAGAAGCGCCGTATCGGCAAGTTCGAATTCGCCAATGGCGGCACGTTGTTCCTCGATGAAATCGAAAGCATGAGCCTGGATGTGCAGGTGAAATTGCTGCGCTTGCTGCAAGAGCGGGTGGTGGAACGTTTGGGTGGCAATCAGCTGATCCCGCTGGACATCCGCATCATCGCCGCCACCAAGGAAGACCTGCGGCAGTCTGCCGATCAGGGCCGCTTCCGCGCCGACTTGTATTACCGCCTGAACGTCGCGCCGCTGCGCATTCCCCCGCTGCGCGAACGTGGTGAAGATGCGCTGGTGCTGTTCCAGCATTTCGCCGATGAGGCCAGCGGCCGCCACGGCTTGCCGCCCCATGAATTGCAGCCGGGGCAACGCGCGCTGCTGCTGCGCCACACTTGGCCGGGCAACGTGCGCGAACTGCAAAACGCTGCGGAACGTTTCGCCCTCGGCCTGGAACTGGCGCTGGACAACAATGAGCCACAAGACGCCGCCGGCACCGTGGTGGAATTGGTCAGCGGCGGTTTGAGCGAGCAAGTGGAAAACTTCGAGAAAACCCTGATCGCCGCCGAACTGGCGCGTTCGCACAGCTCGGTACGCAGCGTCGCCGAAGCCCTAGGCATTCCGCGCAAGACCTTGCACGACAAGCTGCGCAAGCACGGATTGAGCTTCGCCGACAGCGGCGCGGCCAGTCACAGCGACGACCTCGATTGAGCCGCCGTCAGATCATCCACTTCGAACAAGAGACCGCCGAATGAGCCGCGACAGTCGTCAACTGGAATCCGTCCTCCACCACGACATCCCCCTCACCCGGGACATGGGCGTCAAAGTGCTCGACTGGCACGATCAGCAACTGCGCCTGTACTTGCCGCTGGACGCCAACGTCAACCACAAGAGCACCATGTTCGGCGGCAGCCTGTACTGCGGCGCGGTGCTGGCCGGTTGGGGCTGGTTGCATTTGCGATTGAAAGAAGAAGGCATCACCGACGGGCACATCGTGATTCAGGAAGGGCAAATCAGTTATCCGCTGCCGGTGACGGGCGATGCTAATGCGATCTGCCAAGCGCCGGATCCGGTTATCTGGAAGAAATTCCTGACCACGTTCCAACGCTACAGCCGAGCGCGGTTGACGCTGCATACGCGGGTCGTCAATGAAGGCCGTGATGAGGATGCGGTGAGGTTTACCGGGCAATATGTTTTGCACCGTTAACGCAAAAGATCGCAGCCTTCGGCAGCTCCTACAGGGATCGGCGTAGGAGCTGCCGCAGGCTGCGATCTTTTGATCTTAGCTTCGGGCCAAAGCCAACAACTGCTCCCGCCACGCCGCCTTCGCCGGCAACGCCAAAAAGAACTCATTCAACAGCGATTCCCGCGCCGGATAACAGAACGGCGCCCCGCTCAGATCCAGCACCTCACCGCCCGCGCCTTCCAGCACACCTTGCGCCGCCGCCGTGTCCCACTGAGAAGTCGGCGCCAGACGCGGATAGCAATCCGCCGCGCCTTCAGCCAACAAGCAAAACTTCAGCGAACTGCCGATATTGGCCAGTTGCAGCTCGCCCAAACTCGCGCTCAATCCGGCCAGCAAGCGCTCTTGCTCCGGGCTGGAATGACGGCGACTGGCAACCACGGTGAACGATTGACCGGGGGCCAGAACATCGCGCACCTCAATCGCCACCGGCGTCCCACCTTTATCGCCACGCCACGCGCCGAGCCCGGCACCGCCGACATAGAAGCGGCCATTGGTCGGCATCGACACCACGCCGAATACCACCTGGCCGTTTTCGATCAGGGCGATATTGACGGTGAATTCTTCGCTGCCGCTGATGAACTCCTTGGTGCCGTCCAGCGGATCGACCAGCCACCAACGCTGCCACCCGGCACGCACGCTTTGGGGGATGTTGGCGTCTTCCTCGGACAGCACCGGAATGCTCGGGTCCAGCGCGGTCAGCCCGGCCAGAATCAGGTGATGAGCAGCCAGGTCTGCGGCGGTCACCGGCGAGTCATCAGCCTTGGCAGTAACAGCTGTACCGGTGCGCCAGAACGGCAAAATCGCTTCACCAGCCCTCAATGCCAGCTCAACCACGGGCGCCATCAACGGATGAGGGAAATTCATGGCTGAAACACCCCGCGCTGAGTCAGCAGATCACGGGCCAGATACAGCGCCGCCAAGGCACGGCCCTCAGTGAATTGCGGGTTTTGCGCCAACGCCGACAGCTCGCGCAAATTGACTTTGCCCAGGCCCATCGGCTCCGGTTCGTCACCTTCCAGACGTTCTTCGTAGAGATCGGTGGCCAGCACCACCTGGATTTTCTGGCTCATGTAACCGGGCGACAACGACAGCTCGGTCAGATGCTCCAATTGCCGCGCGCCAAAACCGGCCTCTTCCTTGAGCTCGCGCTCAGCTGCCGCCAGCACATCTTCGCCCGGCTCGATCAGGCCTTTGGGCAACGACAGTTCGTACTCATCGGTTCCGCCGCAATACTCCTCGACCAACACCGCGTGATCGGCATCAAGCATCGCCACGACCATCACCGCGCCATAACCTGCGCCCTTGCCGACCAAGCGTTCATAAGTGCGTTCCACGCCGTTGGAAAAGCGCAGTTTCAGCTCTTCGACGCAGAATAAACGGCTGGTGGCGACGATCTCGCGGGCGAGGATGGTGGGTTTCTGGCGCATGAGCGGCTCCTTGGCGTGAACGCGTTACTATACCCGGCCTATCCTGATTGTTTACCTCGGATATCTTTTTTACCGCTGGAGAAGTTTTTTATGGCACTGCTGCCCTGGCGCGACATCGACACCGTTCTGCTGGACATGGATGGCACGCTGCTGGACCTGCACTTCGACAACCATTTCTGGCTGGAGCATCTGCCCCAGCGCTACGCCGAATTGCACGGAGTCAGCCGGGCAATGGCCGAGATGGAACTGCATCCATTGTTCGAGCGCAACGCCGGCCAGCTGCAGTGGTACTGCCTGGATTTCTGGAGCGCCGAACTGAAGCTGTCAGTGCGTGACCTGAAACTGGAAACCGCACACCTGATCGCCCTGCGTCCGGATGCCGATACTTTTCTGGCGGCGATCAAGCAGGCCGGCAAACGCGTGGTGCTGATCACCAACGCTCACCGCGACGCCCTGTCACTGAAACTGGAAAAAATCGAACTGGCGCCGTATTTCGAGCGCTTGATCAGCTCCCACGATTACGGTTTCCCCAAGGAAAACCCGCAGTTCTGGGACGCGTTGCAGGCCGACATCGGCTTCGATCCGGCACGCAGCCTGTTTATCGACGACACCTTGCCGATTTTGCGCAGTGCGCGAGATTTTGGTGTGGCGCATTTGCTGGCGGTGCGTGAACCCGACAGTCGCAAAGGACCGAAGGACACGGCTGAGTTTGCGGCGGTTGGGGATTATCGGGATTTGATTGCAGGGCTTTAGACCGAGTTGTCCGCATCGCGGACAAGCCCGCTCCCACAGGATCTGAGTCGTTCACGATGAATGCGAACGACGCGATTCTTGTGGGAGCGTGGCTTGCCCGCGATGGCCATCACGCGGTTTGACGACTTACTCAGGAATCCGCAACGTCTGCCCCGGATAAATTTTGTCCGGATGCGACAACATTGGTTTGTTGGCTTCAAAGATCTTGTTGTACTGGTTGGCGCTGCCATACACGGCCAACGATATGGCGCTGAGCGTGTCGCCTTTCTTCACGACCACGAAGCGCGCAGCCGCGACGACAGGCCCGGTCACGGTGATCTGATCATCCACGCTGCCGACACCGGCAATGTTGCCCACGGCCAGCAGGATTTTCTCTTTCTCTTCCTGGCTTCCCACCTCACCAGTCACGGTGACTTTGTCGCCATCAACCGTCGCCTGCACATTCGGGTTACCCAAGCCGACTTTGCTGATGTGTTCTTTCAACTGCTCACTGGCATTGGCATTGCCCGGCGTGAGCAAATCCAGCAGTTTTTCGCCTGCCTCTTTCACAAAGCTCAAAAGACTCATGGTGCACTCTCCTTGGGTTTGAGGTTCCAGACGCAAAAGCCTAGACCACGACCGTCACTTGCGAATCCAACCCGACCAATGACCCCGCTTGCGATAGAATCCGCACCTTCCCGAACCCTGGAGCGACGATGGACATCAAGCAGCTGAAATTCCTCATCGCGCTCGACGAAACCCGACACTTCGGCCAGGCCGCCGCGCGCTGCCACATCACCCAGCCGACGCTGTCCATGCGCCTGCGCAGCCTCGAAGAGGAACTCGATTTGCCGCTGGTCAATCGCGGCCAGCGCTTCGAGGGTTTCACCGCACCCGGCGAGCGAGTGCTGGCGTGGGCACGCACCGTGCTGGCCGCCTACGACGGCTTGTACGCCGAGGCAGCGGCCTGTCGCGGCAATCTGGTCGGCACCTTGCGTCTGGGCGTGGTGCCGCTGTCGAGCTTCGATCCGCTACCACTGCTGCAACGCCTGCACGCCGAACACCCGAACCTGCGCTTCGAACTGTCGGCGCTGAGTTCCGAACAAATCCTCGAACAACTGGCGAACAATCGTCTGGATCTCGGTGTTTCCTATCTGGAGCGTCTGGACGGCGAACACTTCGACTCGCTGACTTTCAGCGAAACCCGCATGGGCCTGCTCTACGATCAGCGCTTCTTCACCTTTGGCGAGGCGCCGTTGAGTTGGGAATCGTTGATCGAGCTACCGCTGGGCATGCTCACCAGCGGCATGCACTTTCGTCAGTCCATCGACCACAACTTCCACAGCCGTGGCCTTACACCACAACCGTTGTTGCAGACCGATGCGGTGCATCAACTGTTACAAGCTGTGCACGGCGGCCTGTGCTGCGCCGTGATGCCACTGGATGGTGGACTCGAAGGCCTGACCGAACATTTGCGCCTGCAACCGATTGAAAACGCCCAGACCCTCGGCCGGCTGGGGTTGATCATGCGTCGCAGCGCGCCACGCTCGGCGCTGGCGGAAGCCTGTTTCGCGATCTATCAACAATCGCTGCTGGACTCTTGATCGACGGCATCTATCGGTAGATCAGTAATAGCGATTAGACGCGACATGTTGTCGCGCCTAGTCTTAAAGCTGATCAAACCCTCGGTGATGCCATGAAAGCCAAGCGCCCTGCCTGCGCGGCGCCTGCCCTCGAAACGCCCGCGCCCGCCGCCAGCCAGACGTACAGCTACTGCAACCTTGAACACTCTGAATCGGACAGCACCGCGCTGGCCGAGGAAGTCGCGTTGGCGATTGCCTATAACGGCATCAGCCAGGCCGTCATGCTGGTGACGCCGACGGACCTCGAAGACTTCATCGTCGGCTTCAGTCTGGGCAGCGGCATCATCGAAGACGCCACCGACATCTATGACCTGCAACTCAGCGGTTCGGGGTCAGCGCAATACGCGCAGGTGACCATCGCCAATCGCGCGTTCTGGAACCTCAAGCTGCAACGTCGACAACTGGCCGGCACCAGCGGTTGCGGGCTCTGCGGCGTGGAAGCGGTCGAGCAGGCGTTGCCGGATCTCAAAGTGTTGCCCGGCGCACCACTGCCGCCCGCCGAATGGCTGGACGGTCTGCGCCAACGCATCGGTGCGTTCCAGCCATTGGGCCAATACAGCGGCGCGGTGCATGCCGCCGTGTTCATGAACGGCCAAGGCGAGTTGCTGCTCGGTCGTGAAGACATTGGCCGGCACAACGCTCTCGATAAATTGATTGGCGGATTGGTCCGCCAGAACATTTCAACCGCAGGCGGACTGGCGATTGTCACCAGCCGCTGCAGTCTCGAACTGATCCAGAAAGTTTTGCGCGCCGGCATCCAGACCCTGGTCAGCCTGTCGTCGCCCACGGGCCTTGCCGTGCAATGGGCCCGTCGCCACAACCTCAACCTCATCCATCTGCCACAGAAGAATGCGCCGCGGGTCTACAGCCCGGCTTTGGAGAATCAAGCGTGAGTCAACACCGTCAAGCCGACCAGACACCTGTTCCTCGCTACAAACCCTACAAAGGTCCGGCCGGCGGTTGGGGCGCACTGATCAGCGTCGCCCAAGCCTGGTTGACCAGCGACAACGCGCTGAAAAACCTGCGCATGATGCTCAAGACCAACAAGAACGGCGGCTTCGACTGCCCCGGTTGCGCCTGGGGTGATTCCAATGAAGCCGGCATGGTGGCGTTCTGCGAGAACGGCGCCAAAGCGGTGAACTGGGAAGCGACCAAACGGCGTGTCGATGGCAAATTCTTCGCCAAACACAGCGTCACCTCGCTGCTGGAGCAGAGTGACTACTGGCTTGAATACCAGGGCCGACTGACTGAGCCATTGATCTACAACGCGGAAACCGATCGCTATCAACCGATCAGTTGGGACGACGCGTTCGCGCTGATCGCCAAGCACTTGAAGGGCTTGTCGAGCCCGGATCAGGCCGAGTTCTACACCTCCGGACGTGCCAGCAACGAAGCGGCTTATCTCTATCAGCTGTTCGTGCGTGCCTATGGCACCAACAACTTCCCCGACTGCTCGAACATGTGCCACGAGGCCAGCGGCGTCGCGTTGTCGCAAAGCGTCGGTGTCGGCAAAGGCACCGTGACCTTCGACGACTTCGAACACGCCGATGCGATTTTCGTCTGGGGCCAGAACCCCGGCACCAACCACCCGCGGATGCTCGAACCACTGCGTGAAGCGGTAAAACGCGGGGCGCAGGTGGTGTGCATCAACCCGTTGAAAGAGCGCGGACTGGAACGTTTCCAGCACCCGCAGCACCCACTCGAAATGCTCACCAACGGCGACAAGCCGACCAACACCGCATACTTCCGTCCAGCACTGGGTGGCGACATGGCCGTGATGCGCGGCATGGCGAAATTCCTGCTGCAATGGGAGCGTGATGCACAGAAGGCAGGCGCTGCGGCGGTGTTCGATCACGGTTTCCTCAACGAACACAGCGTCAACGTGCTGGATTACCTGGCCGCCATCGACGACACCCCGTGGGAGCAGATCGTCGAGCAGTCCGGCCTGACCCTTGTTGAAATCGAGCAAGCGGCGCGCATGTACCTCAAGGGCAAGAACGTCATCATGTGCTGGGCAATGGGCATCACCCAGCACCGCCATTCGGTGGCGACCATCCAGGAAATCGCCAACCTGATGCTGCTGCGCGGCAACATCGGTCGGCCGGGCGCGGGCCTGTGCCCGGTGCGTGGCCACAGTAACGTGCAGGGCGACCGGACCATGGGCATCAACGAGCGTCCGCCAGTGGCGTTCCTCGACTCATTGGAACGCCGCTTCCAGTTCAAGGTACCGCGTGAAAACGGCCACAACGTGGTCGAGGCGATCCATGCCATGGCCGAAGGTCGGGCGAAAGTGTTCATCGCCCTGGGCGGCAACTTCGCCCAAGCCACCCCCGACAGCCCACGCACCTTCAAGGCGCTGAGCAATTGCGACCTGACCGTGCAGATCAGCACCAAGCTCAACCGCAGCCATCTGGCCCACGGTAAAGACGCGCTGATCCTGCCGTGCCTGGGCCGGACCGATATCGACCG
This sequence comes from Pseudomonas sp. SDO5591_S426, assembly GCF_054070755.1. Classification (NCBI taxonomy): domain Bacteria; kingdom Pseudomonadati; phylum Pseudomonadota; class Gammaproteobacteria; order Pseudomonadales; family Pseudomonadaceae; genus Pseudomonas; species Pseudomonas sp. SDO5591_S426. The sequence continues at coordinate 13,160 of NZ_JBSVXD010000067.1, forward strand.
CCAAGCTGAAGGTCCTCAAGCGGTCACGGTCGAAGACTCGTTCAGCATGGTCCACGCCTCCAACGGCCAATTGGAACCGCTGTCGAACCAGATGCGTTCGGAGCCGGCGATTCTGGCCGGCATCGCAGCCGCCACGCTGGGCAGCCATCCGGTGGACTGGAACTGGCTGGTGGCGGATTACCGGCGCATCCGCGACCTGATCGCCGACACCATCCCCAACTTCAAAGACTTCAACGAGAAGATCAAGAACCCGGGCGGCTTCTATCTGGGCAACAGTGCCGGTGCGCGCAAGTGGAACACCGCATCGGGCCGGGCCAATTTCAAGCCGAACATGCTGCCCAAGGATCTGGTGCACGAACGTACCCGCGCCACCGGCAAGTTGCCGGACCTGATCATGCAATCGATGCGCTCCCACGATCAGTACAACACCACGATCTATGGCCTCAACGACCGTTATCGCGGAGTGAAGGGGCAGCGTGATGTGCTGTTCGTCAACGAAGCCGACATCATTCGCCTGGGCTTCAAGCCGGGGCAGAAGGCCGACATCGTTTCGCTCTGGGATGATGGTGTTGAACGTCGGGTGAAGGGCTTCACGCTGCTGGCGTTCGATATCCCGGCCGGGCAAGCGGCGGCGTACTACCCGGAAGTGAATCCGCTGGTGCCACTGGAAAGCACCGGAGATGGCAGCCATACGCCGACGTCGAAGTTCGTCGCGATCCGGTTGGAAGCGGCGAGTGAGACTGGGTTGATCATGGCCAGGTCGGCGTAATGCGTCGTTAGTTCTGGCCCTATCGCGAGCAAGCTCGCTCCCACGGGTTTTTCTGTTGGCCACAATATCCGTGTTCGACCGAAATCCCTGTGGGAGCGAGCTTGCTCGCGATGGCGCCGGACGGCTCGACACATATTTCAGTACTGTCAAAAAATTTCCAAACGCCCACAAAAAAGGCCGTTTTCTAACGAAAACGGCCTTTGTGAAGTAGTAAAAGACCGGCGAAAAATCGTTAAGTTCCGCCCAAAAAACAGCAACTTATAGAAATGTGCTCAAGTCGTGTTACTCGTCGGATTTCGATTGTCACACCCATGACACAGCCTCAGGATCGCGCCGTCATCCCCTTGAGGTTCCTCCATGAAGTTCTCCTCGATTCTCTTGTTGTCCCTTGGCCTGGTCAGTGGCATTGCCTCTGCTGGCGGCACCACCGAAGCAGGTGTGGGCGGCGCATTGGGCGGGGTTTTGGGCTCAGTCGTCGGCCAGTCGATTGGCGGCAATACCGGTTCCACCATTGGCGCAGCCCTGGGCGGCGCAGGTGGTAGCGCAGTCGGCGCAGACAAACGCAGCCGTGGCGAAGCCGCCATTGGTGGTGCGTTGGGCGCAGCAGGCGGTAACGTGGTCGGCCGCAGCATGGGCGGCACCACCGGCAGCCTGATCGGCTCCGCAGCAGGCGGCGGCGCCGGTGGCGCGCTGGGTAACTATATGGGCAACAAGAGCGATGATGACGACGATGATCGTCATTCCCATCGCGGCCGTGATGATCGTCGCTACTACCGTGATGGCCACCCGGGCCGCGGTCATGCCTATGGCCATCGCAAGCACCACAAGCACTACCGCCATCGCGACTGACCGAAAAGGTCTCGCTGGAAAGGTAAAAAAAATCGCAGCCCGAGGGCTGCGATTTTTTTTGCCTGTTTTTTACATCACCAAGCGCTCCAAAGCCTCGCGCAACTGGCTCGGGATCGACACCGGCAGATTGGAACCGCGGTCGACAAACACATGCACCAACCGCCCCGCAGCGCAGGCCTCGTCTTCCCCTTGCTTGAATACTGCCAACTCATACTGCACCGAGCTATTGCCCAGCTTGCCTACCCGCAATCCGATTTCGATCCGGTCCGGGAATGCGATGGAGGCGAAATAATCGCACGCCGAGCTCACCACGAAACCCACCACCTCGCCGTCATGGATATCGAGCCCGCCCACTTCGATCAGGTAGGTGTTCACCGCTGTGTCGAAGAAGCTGTAATAGGTCACGTTATTGACGTGACCATAGGCATCGTTGTCGTGCCAGCGGGTGGTGATGGGCTGGAAGTGCGGGTATTCGGTGCGATGGGGCATCAATGGGTCCTTTCATGATTTCGAGTGGAGTTTACTTGTCAGCGAATCCCTTACCCACCGCTGCCAACTCACCAATCAACCGCGCCGGCTGCCAGTGATCACCCTGGCGAGTCTCCAGCGCCAGCAAGCGTTGATGAATGTCTGCCAATCCCTGTTGATCTGCCCAGGCCATTGGCCCGCCCTTGTCTGCCGGGAAGCCATAGCCATTGAGATACACCAGATCGATGTCGTGGGCTGACCCGGCGATACCTTCCTGAAGGATTTTCGCGCCTTCGTTGACCAGCGCCAGCAAGCAGCGCTCCAGAATCTCCTCCGGGCTGGTCTCACGACGATGGAAACCCAGCCCTTCGCTGACGTCCAGCACCAGTGCATCGACCAGAGGATCGTGTTCGGCCTGACGGCTGCCCGGTTCATAATGGTAAAAACCGTTGCCGCTCTTCTGGCCGAAACGGCCCAGCTCACACAGACGGTTATCCACCTGAACCTCAGGCGCATCCTGCCCCACACCCGACAGTTGCCGGGCGCGCCATTGCAGGTCCACGCCGACGACGTCGAACATGCGGAACGGCCCCATGGCGAAACCGAAACCTTGCAGCGCCGCATCTACCTGATAGGGATAAGCGCCTTCCAGCAGCATCTTGCGCGCCTCCAGCACGTAGGTATTGAGCATGCGGTTGCCGATGAAACCATCGCAATTGCCCGCCACCACACTGACCTTGCCCATGCGTTTGCCCAGCGCCAGCGCAGCCTCAAGCACCGCCGGAGCGGTCTGGGCACCCCGGACGATTTCCAGCAGTTTCATGATGTGTGCCGGGCTGAAAAAGTGCAGACCCAAAACCTGTTGCGGACGACGCGTAACGGCAGCGATGGCGTCGATGTCCAGCGCCGAGGTGTTACTGGCCAGAATGGCTTCGTGTTTTAACAGTCCGTCCAGCTCGCGAAAGATCGACTGCTTGAGCTCGAGGTTTTCGTAAACCGCTTCGATCACCAGGTCGACATCACGGATGGCTTCGTAATTGGCGGCAGCCGAGACTCGGGCGATACGCGCGTCGGCTTCCGCCTGATCAATACGTTCCTGGCGCACGCTGTGGGCGTAGGTGTCCGCCACGGTGACCAGCGCTTGCTCAAGCATCTGCGGATTGTTATCAACCCACTGCACCGCGACCCCGGCGTTGGCCAGGCACATGACAATGCCACGGCCCATGGTGCCCGCGCCGATCACGGCTGCGCGCTGAATGTTGAACGGTGTCTGGCTCATATCTTGTTCTCTTGTTGGCGATCCAAAGACAGCCCTCACCATAGTCAGCCACCGCGCTTTTTTGAAATTTATTCCTGTGATGAGCGACATTCAGCGGATGGATGCAACCCGCCGCGCTTCCACCCACTCCCGCACCTCGGCATACGGATAATCCTCCAGCACCGCAAACCCCGGAATGACCCGCGCCTTGAGCTTGGTGAACAACGGCACACTGATCCCGCACAGAAACCGCGTCACACGCTCAGCCGATGGAAAGCTGCCGGTGTGTTGCTCGTGCCTGTGGATAAACCCGCCACACAGCGCCTCGAAGTTTTTATCCACAAGCGCAGGCAGCTCTGGTGGTGTCGGTAGCCGTGCAACCTGCCCGTGACACACCGAACAATGCCCGCACTGCTGCGGGGCGTTGCTGTCGCCGAAATACTCCGCCAGGCGATAACCCAGGCATCGGTCAGTGGCGAACAGATCCAGCATCGCGTGAATTCGCGCGATTTCGGTTTGTTCGTGCTGAGTGAAACTGGCGTGAAGTTCAATGCTGAGTGCCTGAGCGTCAAAGTCCGTTTGCAGCAGGCTGTAGACCTCGGTCATCAGCTTGCTCTCAAGCTCGACCCATCCCTTCTCCTGGAAATAATCCAGCGCCTTGACCACCCGGTTGCGCTCGGCCTGATGCTGCTCGTACAGCGCATCAAAATTCACCGTGGCCCAGCTCCGCGCACGCTTGGAGGTCTGGATGATCGCCGCCACGAAATCCCTGCGCTCGCCTTCGAAACGGGCCAGCAATGCCTCGGGCTCCTCAAGGTATTTGAAACGGTATTCGGCGTAGTAGGCATAGCGCGGGGCGATGATTCCACGCAGCTCCAATTGCACCAGCAAGGTCTTGAGCGGCAGCTGACGAATGTTGCTGTTATCCGCCAATGGCCCCAGTAGAAACTCCCACTCCCCCTGTGGCGCGCAAGCCTGCAGTTCGTCGAGCACATGGCGGATACCATCCAGCTCAGGCGTATCACCGTAAACAAAATTTTCCAGCACGTTGAGGCTGTCGCGGTTGGCCAGCACCAGGCAATCCGATGGCTGCCCGTCACGCCCGGCGCGGCCGATTTCCTGGCTGTAGTTTTCGATGGATTTGGGCAGGTCAAAATGCACGACGTTGCGAATGTCGCTTTTGTCGATGCCCATGCCGAAGGCGATGGTGGCGACGATGCAATTGGACTGCCCGCCCATGAAGCGCTTCTGAATGCCGTCGCGTTGATCGTGGGGCAAACCGGCGTGATAAGCCTCGGCCTGAATGCCATTGCGTTGTAGATGCTCGGCAATGTGCTCGGCGGTTTTTTGCAGGGTGACGTAGACAATGCTGGGCTGGCCGGGACGCTCGCTCATCCATTCAACCAAGCGCCGTCGTTTGTCCTGCCCACGAACCGGCTCCACCCATAGATTGAGGTTGGGCCGGTAGAAACCGGTGGTCACCACGTCATCGGGAGCGATGGCGAATTTCGTCTGCATATCGACGATCACCTTGGGCGTCGCGGTGGCCGTCAGCAGCAGAACCTGCGGGATGTTGAACTGGCGTTGGTAGTCCGGAAGCTTGAGGTAATCCGGGCGGAAGTTGTGGCCCCACTCCGAGATGCAGTGTGCCTCGTCCACCACCAATAGCGAGATCGGCACCTGCTGCAAGAAATTGCGGAAACGCTCGTTCTTCAGGCGCTCCACCGAGATCATCAAGATTTTCAATTCGCCGGACTTGGCGCGGGCCATCACGTCGCTGGCGTCATCACGGCTTTGGGCCGAATCGATACTGCCCGCTGCAATGCCATGGCGTTGCAGGAACGCCAATTGGTCCTGCATCAACGCCAGCAACGGCGAGACCACCAGCGTCAGGTGCGGTAGCAGTACGGCCGATAATTGATAGCACAGGGACTTGCCGGAACCGGTGGGAAAAATAGCCGCCGCCGAACGCCCCGCCAGCACGGCGCTGACGGTTTTCTCCTGACCGGGTCGAAACTGTGGATAACCGAAAACCTGTTCCAGGGTGTTGTGCATAAGCTGTCACTCCGTTGACCGCTGCGATGAGCAAAGCCTAGCCGGCGAATGCAGCGAGTCGAGAAAAGGTCGGGGCTAAAACGATACGGGATGATACAGCGGATGGCATGTAAGACTTGAGGGATGTAGCGACCGTCAGATGGCTATCGCTAGCACCGCCACCACCAAAGCCGAAATGACCTACAGCGTCTGAAGCACCTTCAAGCAGGACGTAGTCCCTTTCCTCAAACCCCGACAAACCCCCTACAAATCCTGTCGACCTCGGCCGTCTTGTCGCACAACACCACGCGCTTCTATAGTCTGCGGCGCGGCTGAAATCAGTGTCTCGGCCTGCCGGGCACACTCGCCGATTTTGCACAGGACGCACTTCAATGACGCTCCCCGATCCACTGACCGACCGCTACCGCCCACTCAAATCCAGCTACAGCGAAACCCCGGTATTGGTCATCGACACCGAAGCCGACCCCTTCGAAATCCTCGACGCCGCCCGCCAACGCATCCGCGCCGCCAGCGACCTGCTCGAAACCTTGTATTGCCTGTGCTTCAAACAGGCCGACGCCAGCGACATCCCCAACATCGTCAGCGCCCTGTACCTGCTGACCCAGGACGGCAACGACCTGCTCGACATCGCCCGCCAACGGCTGCCGAAACTCACCGTCTAAAAACCACCACATTTCCCTGTGGGAGCTGGCTTGCCAGCGATGAACGATAACGCGGTGCAACATGGATAAGTCCGTCAGCAACGCCCTATCGAAGCTTCGGCAACGTCCTACAAAAGAAGACACCTTGTCGGCTATCGCCAACCAGTGACTCAAACCTATAGTCCGGACTGTCGCTGCCAAATCAGCGGCTCGGGTTTGGTCACTCGAGAACAACGAGATCCACATTCCCATCTAAAAATAGAGGTGTTCTTCCGTGACCACGTTAAATCCATTTCCCAGTCGCTATCGCCCCCTTCAAACCAATCTCACCGACACCACACCCCTAATCATCGACACAGAAGCCAACCCCCAAGACATCCTCGAATCCGCTCTCCAGCGCATTCGCGCGTCCAGCGATGTGCTCCGAACCCTGCACTGCCAAAGCTTCCTCGAAGGCGATATCGAAGACATCCCGCACATCACCCACGCGCTCTACCTGCTAACCCAGGACGGCTGCGACCTGCTCAAAGTCGCCCAGCAACGCATGCTCAACTGGAAAGCTCCAGCCTGACGCTATTCAGCCAGCACGCCAAAGTGAAATTATTCCGGCTGTTTCAACACTAAACAGCCGGAATAATGGCAGTTAGCACGTATGTCTTTGAGAAACCAAGTTCACCGAAATGGCACACTCTTACATTTCCCTGTCGCAGGTCGTGACCACATTTAAGTGCTATTATTCTGGCAGTTATAGCGCCTTAATGAAGGAATATTGGCACATGGCCAAGAAGACAGCCCCACTCTTGCCCTCAGCTTCCAGACTGCTTTCCGAGTTCGGCGAGCGCCTGAAACTCGCTCGCCTGCGCCGCAAGCTCACAGCTAAACAAGTCGCTGAACGTGCGGGCATGTCACTGATGACATTGCGCTCTCTGGAGTCTGGTGGATCAGGAGTGACCATCGGGGCATACCTGTCGGTCATGCAGGTTCTGGGGCTTGAAAAAGACCTGAGCAAACTGGCGGCAATCGATGAAGTGGGCCGGCAACTGCAGGATGCACAACTCAAACCCAATGCCACCGCCACAACAGACTCGAACCGACGAACTCGCAGAATCAGCGCAGTGAAAAAAACCTCTCCAATGCCTGAAAAAGACACTGGAGTGATTGAAAGTACTGTTCACAAAGCTGATCTGTCCGCTGACTACCCTTTCAACACCCACTCACTATCCAATCTGTTGACCAAGAAAAAAACCAAGCCCACGACAGGTGAGAAATGACCCGGATTGCGGTGTATGCCGATTGGGAATCCTTGAATGGTCCCAGACGCCTCGGTTTCTTGCATGCCCGAAAGGCTCGTGCCACGGAGGTCTTCGAGTTTGAGTACGACACGGCTGCGCTGGCTGATCCTGAATTGAACTTCACACCGCTGGACCCTCGAATCGGGCTCTATGAAGGTCGTCAGTTCCCTGGACAACATCAAAACCGCTTTGGCGTGTTCGCTGATTCAAGCCCGGATCGCTGGGGTCAGTTACTGATGAAGCGGCGACAGGAACGCGATATTCGCGACGGTTTGGCAGCCAAGGGCAGCAAGCTCTACGAGTCGGATTTCCTGTTAGGTGTACATGACCTTTATCGGGTCGGTGCGATTCGCTACAAGCTCAATGACGAAGGCCATTTTCTCGATGGTCGCGATGGCTTGGCCGCCCCGCCTTTCATTGAGTTGCGGGCGCTCGAACAAGCAAGCCGAGCACTGGAAAATGATCCGGACAACACCGCACTCGACGGTCGCGAATGGCTGAGAATGCTGATCGCACCTGGCGGTTCGCTGGGTGGTGCTCGCCCCAAAGCCAGCGTCGCGGACGAGCACGGTCACTTGTGGATAGCCAAGTTCCCCAGCACCCGCGATGACTATGACATTGGCGCCTGGGAACTGGTGGTGAATGCCTTGGCCAATCATTGTGGCCTGCGAGTCGCAACCGCTATCGCCCGACGCTACGCCAGTGATCATCACTGCTTCATGGTCAAGCGCTTCGATCGATCGAACCGGGGTGGCCGACTGCATTTTGCCTCGGCCATGACCATGACGGATCGCGTTGATGGTGACGATGCCTCAGTCGGCGCGAGCTATCTTGAGCTGGCCGAAGTGCTGATGGAACACGGCTCGGAAACCAATGCTGACCTTCGTGAGTTGTGGTCTCGGATTGTGTTCAACATCCTGGTAACCAACAGCGACGACCACCTGCGTAACCACGGCTTCATCCTTGATCCCGGCCGGGGATGGCGATTGTCTGCCGCCTATGACATGAACCCGGTGGCCCACGCTGACGGCTTGAAGCTAAACATCACCGATACGGACAATGCACTGGATCTGGAGCTTGCCCGGGAAGTGGCGGGGTATTTCCGGATCAATCGTGCGGATGCAGAAAGCATCATCGACAACTTCAAAGAAGTTGTCAGCCAATGGTCCACGCTAGCAGGGGCATTGGGCCTATCAAAACGCGAGCAGGACAATATGGCGCCTGCATTTCGATTAGCGGAGCCTATGCAATGAACCTCGCCCCCAACCTCCCCGACGACCCAACCCTCCACCAGCTCATCCAGCTCCTCCACGAAGAACTCGGCCTCCCCGAACGCAAAGCCATCAGCCTCAACACCTCGATCAATTTCGACCTCGGCTGCAACGGCGCCGACGCACAACACCTGATCGAAACCCTCGAAGAACGCTTCACCATCGATTTCGTGGATTTCGACAGTTATCGCTATTTCCAGCCCGACGGCTACGATGTATTTCTCAAGCGCAAAGCCAAGGGTCGCGGCGACAAGGAACCATTGACCATCGGCATGCTCTACCGGGCTATCAAGGCTCAACGCTGGGACACTGATGAGCTGGAACGCCCGTAACGTCCCCGGCGCATAACGATAAGGACATTGCGTGGACGTATTGATGGGCTTGCTGGCCGCCTTGCTGTGGGGCGGTACGGATTTTCTGGTGGGCTTGAACGCCCGCGCTGTTGGTGTCAAACGCGCCGTGTATTTCGGTCAGGCGCTGGGCTTTGCCATCATGAGCCTGCTGCTGATCGCCTTCCCCGTGTTCATTCTCCGGTCAATGGCCGCACCGCTTGATGTCTGGTTGATTGGCGTCGCTGCCGCTGTGCTGACCGTGTCCGGCGCGCTGGCACTGTCCAAAGCCTTCGCCCTCGGCAAAGCCTCCATTGTCGCGCCGCTAGTGACCTCCTACGGCGTGGTGACCACTTTGCTGTCCTGGGCCGGCGGCGAGCAGATCAGCCTGCTCCAGCTGCTGTGTATCGCGCTGTGTGTGATTGGCGTGGTTCTCTCCGCTATTCATTCCGACCCGAAGGTGCCCCACACCACGCAGGCGAGCAGCTCCATCGCTTTTGCGCTGCTGGCGGCGGTGTTTTACGGCACCAGTTTTTGGCTGCAAGGCCGTTTTGTACTGCCGATACTCGGGCCGGTGACGATGCTCTGGCTCGCGTATCTGATCGGGTTGATCGTGTTGGTAGCGATCGTTCTCAGGATCGACGATGGCCTGAAAATCCCGCCGCTGAAAAACTGCCTGACACTGACCGGCGCGAGCCTGATGAACCTCGGCGGTTTTTCATCGTTTGCCTGGGGTGCAGTGGCCGGCTCGGTATCGGTGGTGACGGTGATCAGCACGTTGTCAGGCGGGATTGCGGCGATTCTGGGGTATGTGTTTTTCAAGGAACGGCTGGGCAAGGTGCAGGTGCTGGGGGTCGTGCTGGTGTTGGTCGGGGCGTTTGTCCTGCACCTTAAAACCTGAAACGCCGCGCACAAAAAAGCCGCCCCGATGGGCGGCTTTTTCATTGCATCAAACCAACGCTTACAACTTAGGACCAGCAGCCTTGATCGCGTCGCTCACTTCGAACTTCTTGAAGTTCTCGATGAACAGGCCGGCCAGTGCTTTGGCGGCTTCGTCGTAGGCGGCTTTGTCAGCCCAGGTGTTGCGTGGGTTCAGCAGGCCAGTCTCAACGCCCGGTACGGCCAGAGGCACGTCGAGGTTGATGGTGTCCAGGTGCTCGGTCTCGGTGCCGATCAGCGCGCCGCTCTGGATCGCTGCGATCACTGCACGGGTGGTCGGGATGTTGAAGCGTTTGCCGACGCCGTAGCCACCGCCGGTCCAGCCGGTGTTGACCAGGTAGACCTTGGAGCCGAAGCCGCGGATGCGCTTGATCAGCAGTTCAGCGTATTCGCCAGCCGGACGCGGGAAGAACGGTGCGCCGAAGCAGGTGGAGAAGGTCGACTTGATGCCGCTGCCCGAACCCATTTCGGTCGAGCCCACCAGAGCGGTGTAGCCAGACAGGAAGTGGTAGGCCGCTTGTTCTTCGTTGAGGATCGACACTGGCGGCAGCACGCCGGTCAGGTCGCAGGTCAGGAAGATCACAGCGTTCGGCTCGCCACCGAGGTTCTCCTCGGAACGCTTGGCAACGTGCTCCAGCGGGTAAGCGGCGCGGCTGTTCTGGGTCAGGCTGACATCAGCGTAGTCGGCGTGCTTGGCGTCATCGATGACGACGTTTTCCAGCACTGCGCCGTGCTTGATGGCTTTCCAGATAACCGGCTCGTTCTTCTCGGACAGGTCGATGCACTTGGCATAGCAACCGCCTTCGATGTTGAACACCACGCCTTCACCCCAGCCGTGCTCGTCGTCACCGATCAGGTAACGGCTTTCGTCGGCCGACAGGGTGGTTTTACCGGTGCCGGACAGACCGAAGAACAGGGTCACGTCGCCTTCTTCGCCGATGTTGGCAGCGCAGTGCATTGGCAGCACGTCAGCGGCCGGCAGCAGGAAGTTCTGCACCGAGAACATGGCTTTCTTCATTTCACCGGCGTAACGCATGCCGGCGATCAGCACTTTTTTCTGTGCGAAGTTGAGGATCACGCAACCGTCGGAGTTGGTGCCGTCACGCTCTGGCACGCATTCGAAGTTGGCAACGTTGAGCACTTGCCACTCATCACGGCCAGCCGGGTTGTACTGGGCCGGGTTGATGAACAGGCAACGACCGAACAGGTTCTGCCAGGCAGTCTGGGTAGTCATTTTCACGGCCAGGTAGTGCTCGGAAGCCGCACCTACATGCACGTGGGAAACGAAATGCTCTTGCGCGTTGTTGAACGCCTCAACGCGGTCCCACAGGGCATCGAACTTGTCGGCCGGGAACTTGCGGTTGATCGGGCCCCAGGCGATGGCGCCCGTGGTGCTCGGCTCATCAACGATGAAACGATCGACTGGCGAACGGCCGGTACGGTGACCGGTACGAACAACCAGTGCGCCGGTATCGGCAAGCTCGCCTTCACCGCGGTTGAGGGCTTCTTTAACCAGATCATCAACACTCAGATCGGTGTACACGGCGTTATTGGCTTGCGTCATGAGGTTCCCCGTCGGCCAGTGGCCGAGTGCTCCAAACGTTTTTGTAGTAGAAAGTCGTGCACTACTACCGCGAAAAAAGTGGGCCGGATTATGCCAGAAAAGCCCAAAAAGAGTAGGCCCCTCCTGTCGTAACGGCGTTATTCCGGCGCTAACCAGTGAATTTACCTGCGCTGAAACGTTTTAGTGACGGGTATCTGACGGCGTCTCGACACCCGCGCCGGCGAACAATTGAGTCACGTCGGCGGCGTCGAACAGGTACTGCTGGTTGCAGAACTGGCAGTCGATCTCGATTTTTCCACCGTGTTCAACCACCAGGTTTTGCGCGTCTTCCATACCCAAACTGACCAGTGCATTGGCCGAACGTTCGCGCGAGCAGCTGCAACGGAAGCGCAGTTTTTGCACGTCGAACAGACGCACTTGCTCTTCGTGGTAGAGACGATGGAGCACGGTTTCGTTGTCCAGGCCCAGCAGTTCATCGGCGGTCAGGGTGGTGGCCAGCGCGGTGAGGTGCTGCCAGCTGGCGGCGCGTTCTTCTTCGTCTTTCAGGCGGTCGGCAGGCAGTTGCTGCAGCAACAGGCCACGGGCGCGACGGCCATCGGCGCACAGCTTGATGCGCGTGCCGATCTGCTGCGACATGACGAAGTAGTTGGTGAAGCAGTCAGACAGCGTTTCGCCGTCCAGATCAACCACGCCCTGGTAGCGCTGGCCTTGTTTCGGGTCGATGGTCAGGGTCAGCGAACCGTCCGGCATCAAGTCGGACAGGGTGGCGTCAGGGGCGATGCGGTCGGCCTCGTAACGGGCCAGACCACGGATGTCGCGCTCGCTGGAGCATTCGATCATCAGCAGCGGGATCGGGCCTTCGGAGCGGGCCTGAAGGATCAGCAACCCATCGAACTTCAAGGTGCCGACCAGCAACGCCGCGGCCGCCATCAGTTCGCCGAGCAGTTGTGCGACCGGTTCCGGATAGGCGTGCTTGGCCAGGACTTCGGCGTAGCTGAGCTCCAGCGAAACCATCTCGCCACGGGTGTCGCTGTCATCGAAGATGAAGCGTTGGGTGAAGTCGTTATCCGGTAGGTCGGTCATAAGTCTGGGTATCTGAAGTGGTGACTAGGTATGGCTTACAGGCCGGCGGCAGTGTGCGCTTTACGACGAACGGCACACGCACGGCAGGCGAATTACCTCATATGGCTACGAACAGGCGCAATTACAAGTCTTTGCCCGGTTGATGCGATCGGCGGACCGGGCAAATCATTCGTTGCTACTGCCACGAAACTTGAACAGATCGCGCCGTTGTTTCTTGCTCGGTTTGCCATCAGTGCTCACGCCCAAGGCGCCCGCTTTGCGCTCGGCGGCGGCATTTTCGCGCTTGGCGATGCTGGCTTCGGTTTCAGCGTATAGGGTCTGAGCTTCCGGCGCGCCACGGCGCACGATCGACAGCGCCAGGACCACCACCGTACGTTCCTCGAAACCGGTGCGGAGGACGAACTCATCGCCGATGCGTGGCTCTTTGCCAGGCTTGCAGCGCTCGCCCCGGCAATGCACTTTGCCGCTTTCAATCGCCGCTTTGGCCAAGGCACGCGTCTTGTAGAAGCGCGCAGCCCACAACCATTTATCGAGGCGGACTTTGTCGTCCTCTTCGTTTTTTTGTGCCATGGGATTTCCTCGTTCTGAAATATTTGTGAACTGTACTACCGTTCTGTCGTGCCAAGAATTTCTCCGTCCCGGACTACAATGCTGACATTCCATAACCTCCTCCGCGAGGCTGGAAATCCGGGCCGTAGATATCTGTCGCCTTTTACCCATTATTCTGCGTGAATACCGCGATTTCGGCCGCCTGCGGCCACCGTGGTTTCTACCGGTTGAGCAATTTTGAAGACATTTGACCATTTGACCGTTGTCGGTTTGCGCGAGTGGGTGGCGCTCCCGGATTTGGGAGTCGCCGGCCTTCGGGCAAAAATCGACACCGGTGCCAGCACCTCCAGCCTGCATGCCACCGACATCGAGACGTTCGAGCGCGATGGCGAGCAATGGGTGCGCTTCACGGCGCACCTGGGCACGGTAGTGCAGTTGCGCCACCGCCGCTGCGAAGCGCCGCTGGTGACACGCAAAACCATTAAAAGCTCTAACGGTCACGCACAGGTGCGATACGTGATCAGCACCACCCTGGCCCTCGGTGATCGGGTCTGGCGGGTCGAGTTCACGCTCGCCTGCCGCAAATCCATGCGTTATCGCCTGCTACTCGGTTCCAAAGCCTTGATCGACGGCCAGTTGGTGGTCAATCCAGGCATTAAATATGTACAAGACAAGCCGGTGTTCCCGGTATCTACCTTCTCCACAGGTGTTGCATGAAGATCGCTGTGCTGTCGCGGAACCCGCGTCTGTATTCCACCCGTCGCCTGGTCGAAGCCGGTACCGAACGCGGCCATGAAATGGTGGTGGTCGATACCCTGCGCGCCTACATGAACATCGCCAGCCACAAGCCGCAGATCCACTATCGCGGCAAGCCGCTGGAAGGTTTCGACGCCGTGATCCCGCGGATCGGTGCGTCGGTCACGTTTTATGGCTGCGCAGTATTGCGCCAGTTCGAAATGATGGGGGTTTTTCCACTCAACGAATCGGTGGCCATCGCCCGCTCGCGGGACAAGCTGCGTTCGCTGCAATTGCTCTCACGTCGCGGCATCGGTTTGCCGGTCACCGGTTTTGCCCACTCGCCGGACGACATTCCCGACCTGATCGAAATGGTTAACGGTGCGCCACTGGTGATCAAGGTGCTGGAAGGCACCCAAGGCATCGGTGTGGTGCTGTGCGAAACCGCCACGGCGGCAGAATCGGTGATTGAAGCGTTCATGGGCCTCAAGCAGAACATCATGGTCCAGGAGTACATCAAGGAGGCCGGCGGCGCCGACATTCGCTGCTTCGTGGTGGGCGACAAGGTGATTGCGGCGATGAAGCGCCAGGCCAAACCCGGCGAGTTCCGCTCCAACCTGCATCGCGGCGGCAGCGCCAGCCTGATCAAGATCACGCCGGAAGAGCGCATGACCGCATTGCGTGCGGCGAAAGTCATGGGCCTTGCGGTGGCGGGTGTGGATATCCTGCGCTCGAATCACGGGCCGCTGGTGATGGAAGTGAATTCGTCGCCGGGGCTTGAGGGGATTGAGACCACCACCGGCAAGAATGTGGCGGGGATCATCATTGAGCATCTGGAGAAGAATGGTGGGCCGAATATGACTCGGACCAAAGGCAAGGGATAAAGCAAAAGATCGCAGCCTGCGGCAGCTCCTACAGAGTA
>NZ_JBSVXD010000068.1:0-27784 GCF_054070755.1 Pseudomonas sp. SDO5591_S426
TACAGGGAATGCGGTCGGTGTAGGAGCTGCCGAAGGCTGCGATCTTTTCGGGAAGGTTATACCTGCCCCACATGCGCCGCCGCCAACAGCTCCTTGGTATACGGATGCTGCGGCGAATCGAACACGTCGTGACTGGCGCCGCTTTCCACCACTTTGCCGTCCTTGACCACGATCATGTCGTGGGCCAGGGCGCGCACCACCGCCAGGTCATGGCTGATGAACAGATAGGTCAAACCGTGTTTCTCCTGAAGCTGGCGGAGCAGGGCGACCACCTGTTTTTGCACGGTGCGGTCCAGCGCCGAGGTCGGTTCGTCCAGCAGGATCAGCGCCGGTTTCAACACCAGAGCGCGGGCGATCGCGATGCGCTGGCGTTGGCCACCGGAGAATTCGTGGGGATAGCGATGGCGACTTTGCGGGTCCAGACCGACTTCTTTCAATGCACGAATCACTTCGGCGTTGCATTCCTCGGTGCTCAACTCGCTGTGCACCTCCAGGCCTTCGCAGATGATCTGTTCAACCGACATCCGTGGGCTGAGGCTGCCGAAGGGGTCCTGGAACACCACCTGCATTTTCTTGCGCCACGGCCGCAATTGTTTCTGCGTCAAACCGTCCAGTGATTCGCCCTGAAAGCGAATGCCTCCCTCGGAGTCGAGCAGGCGCAGGATCGCTTGGCCGAGGGTGGATTTGCCGGAACCGGACTCGCCGACAATGCCCAGTGTCTTGCCACGCTGGATGCTCAAACTGATGCCGTCCACGGCTTTCAGATACGTCTTGCGCTGGAACAGTCCGCCGCCCACGGCAAACTGCACGCGCAGATTGTCCACTTCCAGCACGTTTTCGCGCTCGTCTCGAGGCAGCGCTTCGCCTTCCGGTTCGGCGTTGAGCAGTACGCAGCTGTACGGGTGTTTCGGCTCGGTAAACAGGGTTTCGCAGGTGGCCTGCTCGACAATTTCGCCGGCCTTCATCACGCAGACGCGTTGGGCGATGCTGCGCACCAGATTGAGGTCATGGCTGATCAGCAGCAGCGACATGCCGAGACGCCGTTGCAGCGACTTGAGCAGCAACAGAATCTTGCGCTGTACGGTGACGTCGAGTGCGGTGGTGGGTTCGTCGGCGATCAACAGTTCCGGCTCGCAGGCCAGGGCCATCGCGATCATCACCCGCTGACGCTGGCCACCGGACAATTGATGCGGGTAGGCCTTGAGGCGTTCCTTGGGTTTCTGGATGCCCACCAGGTGCAGCAACTCAAGAATCCGTGCCTGCGCCGCTTTGCCGGCCATGCCTCTGTGCACCAGCAAGGTTTCGCCGATCTGCTTTTCGATGCTGTGGAGCGGATTGAGGGAGGTCATCGGCTCCTGGAAAATCATCGCGATGCGGTTACCGCGCAATTCACGCAACTTGCGGGTATCGGCGCCGACCAGTTCCTTGCCGCGATAGCGGATGCTGCCGGTGGTTTCAGTGCCACATTCGGGCAGCAATTGCAGGATCGAATGGGCGGTCACCGATTTGCCCGAGCCCGATTCGCCCACCAGTGCCAGGCATTCGCCGCGGCGGATATCCAGGCACAGATTGCGCACCACGGTCTGGCCACTGAAGGCCACGCTGAGGTCACGGATTTCGATCAGGTTGTCACTCATATCAACAGTCCGCGTCAGGCTCTTGGATCAAGAGCGGGGGTCAAAGGCATCGCGCAACGCTTCGCCGATGAACACCAGTAAAGAAAGAATCAACGCCAGGGTGAAAAACGCCGTCAGGCCCAGCCACGGCGCTTGCAGGTTCTGCTTACCCTGACCGATCAACTCGCCCAGGGAAGCACTGCCGGCGGGCATGCCGAAACCCAAAAAATCCAGCGCGGTGAGCGTCGAAATGGCCCCGGTCAGAATGAACGGCAGGTAACTCAAGGTCGCGTTCATGGCGTTGGGCAGAATGTGCCGCACGATGACTTTGCGATCGGTCAGGCCCAATGCGCGGGCGGCTTTCACGTATTCCAGATTGCGTCCGCGCAGGAACTCGGCACGCACCACGTCCACCAGCGCCAGCCAGGAAAACAGCGCCATGATCCCCAGCAACCACCAGAAATTCGGCTCGACGAAGCCCGAGAGAATGATCAGCAGGTACAACACCGGCAACCCGGACCAGACCTCCAGCAGCCGCTGACCGAGCAAGTCGACCCAGCCACCGTAATAGCCTTGCAGCGCACCTGCGGCAATGCCGATCAACGCACTGACGAAGGTCAGCATCAAGGCAAACAGAATCGACACCCGCGCGCCGAAAATCACTCGGGCCAACACATCCCGCGCCTGATCGTCGGTGCCCAGCCAGTTCACATTCGTCGGCGGGCTCGGGGCGGGTTTATTGAGGTCGTAGTTCGGCGTGTCATCGCTGAATGGAATCGGCGGGAACAGCAGCCAGCCGCCGTCCTTCTTTATCAGATTCTGCACGTAGTCGCTGCGGTAATCGGCCTGGAACGGCAGTTGTCCGCCGAACTCCTGCTCGGTGTAGCGTTTGAGCGCAGGGAAGTACAGCGAACCTTGATAGCTGACCATCAGCGGCTTGTCGTTGGCGATCAACTCGCCGCCGAGGGTCAACAGGAACAGGCCGACAAACAGCCACAACGACCACCAGCCACGGCGGTTTTTCTTGAAGCGCTCGAAACGACGACGGCCCAACGGCGAAAGCTTGAACATCAGGCGTTCCTCGCGGCGAAGTCGATACGCGGGTCGACCAGGGTGTAGCACAGGTCGCCGACCAGTTTTATCAGGAGGCCGAACAGGGTGAAGATGAACAGCGAGCCGAACACCACCGGATAATCCCGAGAAACCGCCGCTTCATAGCTCATGCGGCCCAGGCCATCGAGGGAGAAGATCACTTCGATCAACAGTGAGCCGGCGAAGAACACGCTGATGAACGCCTGCGGAATCCCCGATACCACCAGCAACATCGCATTGCGGAACACGTGGCCGTACAGCACGCGACGCTCGCTCAAACCCTTGGCGCGAGCGGTGACCACGTACTGCCGGGTGATTTCATTGAGGAACGAGTTTTTGGTGAGGATGGTCAGTGTCGCGAAACCTCCGATCACCAGCGCCGTCACCGGCAGCACCAGGTGCCAGAAGTAGTCAGTGATTTTGCCCAGGGTCGACAGCGACTCGAAATTGTCCGATACCAAGCCGCGCACCGGGAACCAGTTCAGCGAAGTGCCACCGGCGAAGACGACGATCAGGAACATCGCAAACAGGAACGCCGGCATGGCGTAGCCGATGATGATCGCGGTGCTGGTCCAGATATCGAAATGACTGCCGTGGTGTACCGCCTTGCGGATGCCCAGCGGGATCGACACCAGGTAGGTGATCAGCGTCGCCCAGAGACCGAGGGAAATGGTCACCGGCATTTTCTGCAGGATCAGGTCGGTGACCGTGGCGCCACGGAAGAAGCTCTTGCCGAAATCCAGTCGGGCGTAACTGGTGAGCATCAGCCACAGGCGCTCGTGCGCCGGTTTATCGAAACCGTACTGTTTTTCGATGTCCTTGATCAGCTGCGGATCGAGGCCACGGCTGGCGCGGGAGGTCGGCATTGCCTCGCTCGAACTGCCGCCGACACTGGCACCGCCAATGCCTTGCAGGTGCGCGATCGCCTGTTCCACCGGCCCGCCCGGCGCGGCCTGCACGATGACGAAGTTGACCAGCAGGATGATCACCAGCGTCGGAATGATCAGCAGCAGACGCCGCAGTATGTAAGCCCACATCAATGCGGCCCTCCGGGTCTGCCACGGCGAATGCGCTCGGCGGTCATTTCCTGGTTGGTCAGTGGCGTGGTGCTCACTTCCCACCAGCTCTCGATGGCTTCGTCATTGCTGGCTTGCACGTCGGGAATGCCGAAGCGGTTCCACCACACGGTGGATGTTCCCGGCGGGTAATAGTTGGGGATCCAGTAGTAGTTCCATTGCAGCACCCGGTCCAGCGCATGGGCGTAGCGCAGCATGTCCTGTTGGGTGTTGGCGCGCACCAGACCGTTGATCAAAGTGTCCACTGCCGGGTTTTTCAGCACCATGTAGTTGTTGGAGCCAGGATCGTTGGCTGCGGCCGAGCCGAAGTAGTTGAACAGCTCGCCGCCCGGAGAGGTGGTGACCGGGTAACCGGTGACGATCATGTCGTAGTCGCGGCTCATCAGACGGTTGACGTACTGGGACGAATCGATGCGACGGATGTTCAGGTCGATGCCGATCTGTTTCAGGGTGCGCTTGTACGGCAGCAGTAAGCGGTCCATGCCGTTCTGGCTGACCAGGAAAGTGAAGCTCAGCGGCACACCGTCGGCGTTGACCAGTTGATCACCCTTGGGTTTCCAGCCAGCCTGTTCGAGCAGCTCCAGGGCTTGGAGCTGCTTGTCGCGAATCAAGCCGCTGCCATCGGTTTTCGGCGCTTCGAACACCTTGGTGAAGACTTCGTCGGGGATCTGCCCGCGCAACGGTTCGAGAATCGCCAGCTCGCCGGCATCCGGCAATTTCCGGGCGGCGAGGTCGGTGTTGGAAAAGAAGCTCTGCTGGCGGATGTACATATTGCGCATCATCTGCCGGTTGCTCCATTCGAAATCCCAAAGCATGACCAGTGCCTGGCGTACCCGGCGGTCCTGGAACATCGGATTTTGCAGTTTGAACACAAAGCCCTGGCTTGGTTGCGGGGCTTCTGTGGCCAGGTGGGATTTTTGCAGGCGACCATCGCTCAGGGCCGGGCTTTCGTAACCGATGGAATAACCGGTCGCGGAAAACTCGCGATTGTAATCGTAGGCGCCACCGCGCAGGACCTGGCGGGCCACGTCGGTATCGCCGAAATACTCGATGCTGAAATGATCGAAGTTGTACAAGCCGCGACTGACCGGCAAGTCCTTGCCCCACCAGTCGGCGTTGCGCTCAAAGGTGATGCTGCGCCCGGAGTCGACCTTGCCTACTTTATAAGGACCACTGCCAAGCGGCGGCTCGTAACCGCCGCCACCGGCGAAATCGCGGCTCTTCCACCAATGCTCGGGAAACACCGGCAGGGTAGCGATGTCCAGCGGCAAGGTACGGTTTTCGTTGGTCTTGAAGTCGAAGCGCACGATCAGCGGTGACTCGACTTCGACGCCTTTGACGTCGGCGAATTGCGTGCGATAACGCAGGCTGCCCTGGGTCATCAACAGATCGAAGGTGTAGCGCACGTCTTCGGCGGTGATGGGCTTGCCATCGGCAAAGCGTGCCTTGGGATTGATATAGAAGCGCAGGGACAGTCCGTCATCGGAGCGTTCCATCTGCTGAGCCACCAGGCCATAAACGGTGTAAGGCTCGTCGAGTGAACGCTGGGCCAGAGGCGAGTAGAGCAAGCCATCAATCTGCGTGACGCCAATGCCTTTGTCGATGTATGGCAACACATGGTCAAAGTGGCCGATCTCGATCGCCGAGCGACGCATCGTGCCGCCCTTGGGGGCCTGCGCGTTGGTGTAGGCGAAATGACTGAAGCCGGCAGGATATTTGGCCGGTTCACCGTATACGGTCAGCGCGTGTTGCGGTGCAGCATTCACACCGGTGGCGCCCAACAGCAGGGCCACGGCAGTGAAGAACACAGTAGGGAAAGCCAGTCGCATTGTCAGCCTTAGAGCCGGGTGTCGTTATCGACAATTTGTACGCTAGCGGCGCGTCCCTCGCCAGCCGAATTACGTATATGAAATACAACGGCCCACCAGAAGGCGGGCCGTTGTGGAGCAAAGTCAGGCGTCGATCAGTCCTGACGGCTGGTCACTTCCAGCAGGTGATAGCCGAACTGGGTCTTGACCGGGCCTTGCACGACGTTGATCGGTGCGCTGAAGACCACGGTGTCGAATTCCTTGACCATCTGGCCCGGACCGAACGAACCCAGGTCGCCGCCCTGACGGCTGGAAGGGCAAGTGGAGTTGGCCTTGGCGACTTCGGCGAAGTCTGCGCCAGCCTCGATTTGGGCCTTGAGTTCGTTGCACTTGGCTTCGCTGGCTACGAGGATGTGGCGGGCAGTGGCTTTAGCCATGGGAAAATACTCCTTTCAATGTTCGGTAAAATGTCGAGCCTACCGGATTCAGGGCGCTATTTCTTCTCAAAATTCCGTGCACTGCGCCCTGGGCTGCCGCCTTTCGTTAAAGACCGGCTTTTTTCAGGCGTTCGGCGTGCTCCACGTACAGGGTAATCGGGTCGATGCTGTTCGCGTTCGCAATGCCTGTCTGGCGGAGGGTGCCCAGATGGTCGAGGGGATAGTCGGAGCGGATGACGGTTCCCAGATGAGAGCTGCAGCGACCGACCATGCCATCGTTCTGATCGGCTTCGGTGATGAAGTAACGGGAAAAGGCCCGTAAAAATCCGTGCAGCGGGTCAAGGGCATAGACGCCTTCATCCAGTGGGTTTGCCGACAGGATGCCGCTCCAGGAGTAATAACGGACGCCGTTGACTCGCTCGCAACCATTGCCGCCCCAGGTTTTTGGCAGTCCTTGCGGGTACTTGTCGTTGAATGCGCCCACACCCTCTGTGGTCAATGCGTTCAGTGCCGCGACAGCGTCTTGCGGCAGGCGACGGTTGCCACTGAGTAACGACAGAAAGTCTGCAAACAGGGTCGCGACCGCCTCGGCGATCTGCTCCGGCAGGCGTCCGGGCGTCAGGGCCTTGCGCAGGAAGTCGGCCAGCTCCGAGCCATGATTTGGGCCACTGACTGAAGTGACCGAAGCTACCGACGTTGGCGCAACCGCGGCCGCATAGCGAGCAGCGAGTGCGCCCTGGCTGTGACCTATGAGGTTGACTTTTTTTGCGCCGGTGCCTTCCAGAACCCGCTCGATCTGCCAAAGCAACTGCTCGCCGCGAGCTTCGTTGCTGTGGGTTGCCGACAGATGCGGCACGAACACTCTTGCCCCAGCGCTTCTAAGCGCCTGTTTGACGTCATGAAACAGCTCGAAGGAGCCGATCCGGTCGAAGCCGAAAAGTCCGTGAACCAGCAGCACTGGATGAAGCGTGCTTGCATTCCTTTGCATATTTTTTTCCTTTTTCAGCGGTCAGGGAGTTGCCTTGGGCCTCACTCTAAAGCACTCGGACATGCGCGCGATGTATGAAAAAGCCGCTGTAACCTGAGGAAAACGGAATAGAAAAGTGGCGAAAAGTCAGATGTGCCTGAGGGCTTAGTCGGAATGTGTCGCCATCTTTTCAGCGAGTCGGAGACGCTTTTGATCTTTGACCTACCTCGTTGACGTCATTTATCCGTGCTGCGTGAAGCGTTCTCCCGACATCGTCTTTGACGCTGATGGAGTTCAATAGGCTTCGCTTTGATGCCCACTCGCACAGGGCATCTATTCCAAGGACTGGAGCCTCTAAATGAACACGTATGAAACCGATTTGAACTTGCCAATACCGGTGTTGGAGCAGGCTGAAAATGCCATGCTCGATCCCTCCGATAGAAAAGCCGTCATCAAGGTGGGGCCTTATCTCGGCATGGCCTGTGGAGACAAGCTGGTGTTGTTCTGGACTGGACTGGATTTCGAAGGACTGGTCTACAAACATGAAGTGACGCGTTTTGTCAGCGATGGACAGGCAGGCATGGACATTGTCTTTGTCGTATCTGCTACGCATATCGCGGCACTCGATGGCGGCTCGGT
This sequence comes from Pseudomonas sp. SDO5591_S426, assembly GCF_054070755.1. Classification (NCBI taxonomy): domain Bacteria; kingdom Pseudomonadati; phylum Pseudomonadota; class Gammaproteobacteria; order Pseudomonadales; family Pseudomonadaceae; genus Pseudomonas; species Pseudomonas sp. SDO5591_S426. The sequence goes on from NZ_JBSVXD010000068.1 coordinate 7,636, forward strand.
AGAGATTTACTACACGCTAGAAAGCGCACAGCGGCCTCAACCTGTGCAATCCCGGCGCTTGCAGTTGAGTGTTGGCGATGCCCGACAAGACCTGCTGCCAGTGATTGCGAACGATTCAGTGGGTGGCACCCTTGACCCTGATCGGGTCGAGGAGGGGACGCTGGTGACCCTCAAGCCTTATGCGCGGATGGCCATGGGAGACCAGGTTTTGCTGAGCTGGGCAGGTGTTTCGGCTCAGGCGAGCTTGAATGACATGCTGAGAGTCGAGTCGTTTGCGGTGGGCGGTGAGCTGTCGTTCTGGATCAATCCGGAGCACATCGCCCCCAACCTCGGCTCCAGCGTCACCCTCGGTTACTGTGTCTTGCAAGAGGGGCAGGTCGCTCGTTACTCGGAAACGACTCAACTGTTGATCGGTCCTCTGACGCGTCAGCCACTTTCCGCACCTGAAGTACTGGAGGCCGACGAGGGCGCGCTGGACCTGCAAGATGCGATGGATGGCATCACTGTCGTGATCAATGACGCGCGGGCAGAAGAGGGCGAACTGGTCTACCTGAAATGTGATGGTGACTATTTCAATCACCGGGATGATCGCGAGATATCGAGGGAAACGGCCGGTCAGCCATTAGTGTTTATCGTTCCCTACCGGTTTTGGCGGGAGCATCGGGATTCGACCATCCGTGTCTCCTATTCGGTCGAGCGTCTCGATGATGTCAGCCAGTTGTCAGATGTGACCTTGGTGAAGGTGCAGTCCTAGGGTAACGGTCGCCAACCAGTCTTTTCTGAAGACTGGTTGGCTGACGAGGTCATGCCGGTTGTTGAATGTCGCGTTGAGCGCGCAGTAGGTTCGCCGCCTGCCGCAACAGCTGCTCGGTGCCGTCCCAGCCCAGGCAACCATCGGTGACCGACACGCCGTATTTCAGAGAGGGAGTCAGTGGCTGACAACCTTCGAACAAATGACTCTCAATCATCATGCCGATCAGCGAGCGATCGCCTTGCAGGCGTTGCTCAAGCACATCATTGAACACCGCTGGCTGACGCAGCGGATCTTTCCCGCTGTTGGCGTGGCTGCAGTCGACCATGATCCGGGCCGGGATCTTCAGCTTGGTCAAGTCGCTGTGCACCTTGGCAACGCTGGCGCGATCGTAGTTCGGCCCGTTGTGACCGCCGCGCAGCACCAGGTGGGTATCTGCATTGCCCGGGGTCTGGATGATCGCCGGGTGTCCCTGGCTGTCGACGCCGAAGTGACGATGGGGATGGGTCGCCGAACGCATGGCGTCGCTGGCGACGGCGACACCACCATCGGTGCCGTTCTTGAAGCCGACCGGCATGCTGAGACCGCTGGCCATCTCACGGTGGATTTGCGACTCGGTGGTGCGGGCGCCAATGGCTACCCAACTGAGCAGATCGTCGAAGTAACCAGCGGCCATGGGTTGTAGCAGTTCGGTCGCGACCGGCAAGCCCATCAGCAACATTTCGCGCATCAGTTCGCGAGACAGCGTCAGGCCAGCGGCCATGTCGTCGCTGCCATCAAGATGCGGATCGTAGGCCAGGCCTTTCCAGCCGACGGTGGTGCGGGGTTTTTCGACATAGGCGCGCATCACCAGGAGCATTTCATCACTGACGTCAGCGGCCAGACGGGCCAGATTGCTTGCGTATTCGAGCGCGGATTTCGGGTCGTGAATCGAGCAGGGACCGACGATGACCAGCATTCGGGAGTCTTCACCGTTGAGGATCGCGCGGACCGCTTGGCGGTGGGCGGCGACTTGCTGGGTCAGAGCGTTGGTGAGCGGCAGTTGCTGTTTGAGTTGCAATGAGCTTGGCAGACGCAGGGTCAGCGCTTCATTGGCAGGGCTCAGGGTGGACAGTGGCAGAGCAGAGACGGACGAGTTCATGTTCAGGCTTCCTGGGCTGGCGGCGGGTTCGTTCCCGCGCGCTCGGCCCTAGTGGGGTGTTCGACAATTTGCCGGATTGGCTGCGTGTGTGTGCTTGCCACCTGTGGGTGACCGATCGGAGGCGGCAGGCTGTCCCGAGCGGAGGGTGGTAAATCGCCAGGCGGTAAAACTGTCGTAACGGTAATAAGTGGCGTAGTTCATTTTCTTGATCCTCTGAATGTCTGGTGTGTCGCTAGAAAATATTTGGGGCTGAAAAAACAAAACCCCCGGTCGGGAGGCCGACCGGGGGTTGAGAATTCTCTGGTGGCGACCCGTTTAAAGTGGGCGCCGTGTGGGTATCAGGCGCGCCAGTGGCTAAACCAATACCCAAAATAAAAGCTTGCCGGAGCGCAAACGTCCTTCACTCGGGCAGCCGCAACCGAGCGCAGGGCGCTGGCGGAAGAAAGCTGTGTGAGGGCGTTGAACATGGTCTGTCTCCGATGGATGCACCGAGCTTACTAGAGGCCAGTGCGTGGATTCAATCAGAAAATGCTATCGGGCACAGAAGGCACTTTCTATTAGTTGAGTGCCTCGGAGGTTGTGACACACTTCGTGATCCCGCAATAACACGACATCATCAACGGCCCTGGAGTCCAGATGGAATTTGAATGGCGTCCGGCGACGGATCACGACCTCGGTTTCGCCCGCGAACTGACCTGCCGGAACATGCTGCGTTATTACATTCAGCACGATCTGTTGTGGCAGGACGAAGCTTTTGATGTCGCCTGGGCGGGACGCGATAACCGATTGATCGTATGCGGCGAAAGTCCGGTGGGGTACGTCAGTCTGAGCCGGGACGCCAGGGCTCTCTATATTCGTGAATTACAAGTCGTCGAAGCGTCTCGAGGGCAGGGCGCAGGTTCTTGGGCAATCGATCAGGTATTTGCCTTGGCATGCAGCGAGCATCGCCCGGCATTGCGCTTGACGGTGTTTGAAAACAACCCGGCGCGGGCGTTGTATGAAAGAAAAGGACTACAGGTGGTCGGTACGGACGAGTGTTTCCTGAGAATGCAACGCGACGTTGAAGGCACGCATCGCTGAAACACGCTTGGCACAGGGCTTTCAAGATAAGTTGAAACTTTTTATATGACGCTTTCCGCTAGGTCTGCCAGTTGCTTTTTTGCTAAGGTGTCGGCAACCCAATAAGACCATATCGCGAGGTGTCTGCTTGATTAGGGTGCTAGTAGTCGATGACCATGATCTCGTTCGTACAGGCATTACACGAATGCTGGCTGACATCGATGGCCTGCAAGTGGTCGGCCAGGCTGAATCGGGGGAAGAATCCCTGCTCAAGGCGCGTGAACTCAAGCCCGACGTGGTATTGATGGACGTCAAGATGCCAGGAATTGGTGGTCTTGAAGCCACTCGCAAATTGTTGCGCAGTCATCCGGACATCAAGGTCGTCGCGGTGACCGTGTGCGAGGAAGATCCGTTTCCTACACGACTGTTGCAAGCGGGTGCCGCAGGCTACCTGACCAAGGGCGCCGGTTTGCCGGAAATGGTCCAGGCAATCCGCCTCGTCTTCGCCGGGCAGCGCTACATCAGTCCGCAAATCGCCCAGCAACTGGCGATCAAATCTTTCCAGCCAACCAACGATTCGCCGTTCGACGCTTTGTCGGAACGGGAAATCCAGATTGCATTGATGATCGTCGGTTGCCAGAAGGTCCAGATCATTTCCGACAAGTTGTGCCTCTCGCCGAAAACCGTGAATACCTACCGTTACCGCATATTCGAAAAGCTTTCGATCAGCAGTGATGTCGAGTTGACGCTGTTGGCGGTTCGTCACGGCATGGTTGATGCCAGCCTCTGAAATGACTGAGACCTTTGATCCAAGCGCCTTCCTGTCGACCGTCAGTGGGCGTCCCGGTGTGTACCGCATGTTCGACAGCGAGGCGCGCCTGCTTTATGTCGGCAAGGCCAAGAACCTCAAGAATCGCCTGTCCAGCTACTTTCGGAAAACCGGTCTCGCACCGAAAACTGCCGCGCTCGTTGCACGTATCGCCCAGGTCGAGACGACCATCACGGCCAACGAAACCGAAGCCTTGTTGCTTGAGCAGACGCTGATCAAGGAATGGCGTCCGCCTTACAACATCCTGTTGCGCGACGACAAATCCTATCCGTATGTTTTTCTATCCGACGGGGCGTTCCCGCGTCTGAGCATCCATCGCGGTGCGAAAAAGGCCAAGGGTAAATACTTCGGTCCGTATCCCAGCGCCGGTGCTATTCGCGAAAGCCTGAGCTTGCTGCAAAAGGCATTTTTCGTTCGCCAGTGTGAAGACAGCTATTACAAGAACCGTACGCGTCCTTGCCTGCAATACCAGATCAAGCGCTGCAAGGCACCTTGTGTCGGGCTGGTTGAGCCTGAGGTGTATGCCGAAGATGTACGGCACTCGGTGATGTTCCTTGAAGGTCGCAGCAATGCGCTGGCAGACGAGTTGTCGGCCGGCATGGAAGAGGCGGCGATCAACCTGGAGTTCGAGCGTGCCGCCGAGTTGCGCGACCAGATCTCGCTGCTGCGCCGGGTTCAGGACCAGCAGAGCATGGAAGGCGGGACGGGAGATGTCGATGTAATCGCTGCGTTCGTCAACCCTGGCGGCGCCTGTGTGCACCTGATCAGCGTGCGCGGCGGACGAGTGTTGGGCAGCAAGAATTTTTTCCCGCAAGTCGGTATTGAAGAAGACGTTTCCGAAGTCATGGCGGCGTTTCTGGGTCAGTACTTCATCAGCAGTCCTGAGCGCGACTTGCCAAGCGAGTTGATCGTCAACGTGGTTCATGAGGATTTTCCGACCCTGATCGCGGCCATCGATGAGCTGCGTGGTCGCGAACTGACCATCAGTCATCGGGTGCGCGGTACGCGAGCACGCTGGCAGCAACTGGCGGTGACCAACGCGGAACAGGCCTTGAGCGCGCGCCTGGCGAATCGTCAGCACATCACGGCGCGCTTCGATGCGCTGGCGGAAGTGCTGAAGCTGGACGAACCTCCGCAGCGTCTCGAGTGCTACGACATCAGTCACTCCAGCGGCGAAGCGACCGTGGCGTCCTGTGTGGTGTTCGGTCCTGAAGGCCCGATCAAGTCTGACTACCGTCGCTATAACATCGAAGGCGTTACGGCTGGGGATGACTACGCCGCAATGCACCAGGCACTGACCCGACGCTTCAGCAAACTGAAGGACGGGGAGGGCAAGCTGCCGGACATTCTGCTGGTGGATGGCGGCAAGGGGCAGTTATCCATGGCCCGTGACGTGCTCAATGAGCTGGCGGTGCCCGACCTTATTCTCCTCGGTGTGGCCAAGGGCGCGACGCGCAAGGCCGGTTTCGAAACCTTGTACCTCAATGATGCCGCCCATGAATTCACGTTGCGTGGTGATTCCCCCGCGCTGCATTTGATCCAGCAGATTCGTGACGAGGCTCACCGCTTTGCCATTACCGGGCACCGCGCCCGTCGTGGCAAAACCCGCCGGACGTCTACACTCGAAGGCGTCGCCGGTGTCGGACCGACTCGTCGCCGTGATTTGTTGAAACATTTTGGTGGATTGCAGGAGCTGTCTCGTGCCAGCATCGACGAAATTGCCAAAGCCCCCGGGATCAGTAAAAAGCTCGCAGAGTTGATTTATGCAAATCTGCACAGCGAGTAGAATGCCCCCTCACCTCGTAGCCAGTTGTGCCGATGAATATCCCTAATCTGATTACCGTTCTACGCGTCCTGCTCATACCGATTTTCATTTTGCTGTTCTACCTGCCTTACCAATGGAGTTTCGTGGCCTCCGCCTCGGTCTTCGCATTTGCTGCCGCCACAGACTGGCTGGACGGGTACCTGGCCCGCCGTCTGGAGCAAAGCACGCCGTTCGGGGCTTTCCTCGATCCCGTTGCCGACAAGCTGATGGTTGCCGTTGCGCTGGTATTGCTTGTGCAAGAACACGGCAATCTGTGGCTCACGCTGCCGGCCGCCGTGATCATCGGCCGCGAGATCGTCGTCTCGGCACTGCGTGAGTGGATGGCCGAACTCGGTGCTCGTGCTCACGTCGCCGTATCGAACCTGGGCAAATGGAAAACCGCCGCACAGATGTTGGCGCTGGTGATCCTGCTGGCCAATCCGTCCGACTTCAGCTTCTGGGTCTTGCTCGGTTATGCCTTGCTGATGGTGTCTGCCGGCCTGACATTGTGGTCGATGGTCCAATACTTGCGAGCTGCCTGGCCGCATCTGAAGACCGACGTTGAAAAGAAATAAAACTTTTTTGAATCAAGGGGTTGACGGGGCTTCTGGATTCTATAGAATGCGCCACACCAAGACGCGGGAATAGCTCAGTTGGTAGAGCACGACCTTGCCAAGGTCGGGGTCGCGAGTTCGAGTCTCGTTTCCCGCTCCAATTTGTACGCATTTGATGTCGCGCTACTGACACCAAATGTTTTGAGGCCGAGTAGCAAAATGGTTATGCAGCGGATTGCAAATCCGCCTACGCCGGTTCGATTCCGACCTCGGCCTCCACTAATAAACAACCCCGTAGATTGACGTCTACGGGGTTTTTTATTGCCCGCGGGAAAGTGCCTGGGAGCAGCACTTGCCCGATATTGGCGACACCTTCATGAAAAACCACCCATAAACGGCAGTCATTCGTAGATCCATGATTTACGGAGCTTTTTTATTTTGACCTCAGTAAGATTTAGTCTCGAAAATCGCACATGCAACCTTGCTTCACCGGAGCTGGGTGTATATATTTCCCCCCTCTGATTCACCGCGCTACCGCCCGAATGGCGAAACTGGTAGACGCATGGGACTTAAAATCCCCCGCTCGTAAGGGCGTGCCGGTTCGATTCCGGCTTCGGGCACCATGAATATCAAGGGCTTGCGTGAGATACCTCATGCAAGCCCTTATTTTTTGCACCGCAAAAAACCTACCTCTGCTCCGCAATCGAAATTGTCAAAACGTCATTCACACGCGGTAGTGACTGCCTTTTCCGCACGCTGGATTTCCTGTTTGACGTCGGTGGTTATCCGCTGCTCTTTGAGCTGTTGTCCGAGGAATGGCTGATCGCCGCGCGATTTCACTTCTGCGTCTGTTGCGGCCACCTGCGCTTCGACGGTGGCCGAATGCTCCGTTATGACGGCTTCCGCTTCTTCTGTGTTCTTGGCGTTATCCAGGGCGTGGATGAGTTTGCCCACTTCGGCTTTTTCCGCTTCGGCGTAGCCTTCGACAGACAGCCCGACCGCCATGGCCCGAGCCTGGATTTCAATCGTCTTCAGATGTTCCTGCGCGACCTTGCACAGTTCATCCTGTCGCTGGTTTTTGCTGGCTTCCCAGGTGCTTAGCCCATAGGCCAGGACGCCCACTGCGGCCACGACCACAGTTGCGCCAATCAATCTGCCTTTCACTTTTTACGTACCCACAAAAGACCAGGGAAAGAGGAGTGATCGTTCGATTCCATTTTAGAGTTGAAAGACTAGCCCAGTATGCGCGGGGACGATTGCCGATTGGGTCGGTTGCAAAGAAAAGCCCGCGACAGGAAGCGCGGGCTGGGTGTAGCAGCCTGGTTCTCAGCCGCCGGAATCGACACCACCCTGTTTTTTCTCGACGTCCTTCGGGTTGCTCGAAGAAGCTGCTTCTTTCTCTAGAGTTTTCGAGTCAGCCCCGGAGTTTGAGCCCGACGCTTCCTCGCCTTTCTTGTCGGCCTTGTCCTCATTGGATTCAGCGCCTTGAGCCTGATTGATTCCGGGCAGGGCGGTCGGCGGAAGGGCGGATCCTTGCTTGGTCGTCTCCGCGGCCAATGCGTAGAGCGATCCGCTCGACAACAGGCAGGCGAGCGTGAGAACAGCCAGTTTTCTGTTCATCATTTTTAGTCTTCCGCACAAAGGGGTGTATAGCGTTGGAAGATCGATACAGGGGAAGGTGCGGAGCGCCTGACGAATGGCAAAAATCAACAAGCCCGGTAGTGGGCCGGGCTTGTGAGTGTCTGCCGGTTACGGTGGTCGACTCAACCGCCAGTGCGCGGTTCGGCCTTGCGTCGATCACTGCCGTCAGGGTAGCCGCTGTTGATCAGCCTTCTTTCCAGCAGAATGTTTTGCAGCGCCTGACGATCTGACGGGTCTAGCTGATGCTCTCGCTCCTTGAGTTCTAGCAGGATCGGGCTGGACCACTGGCGATAGGTGTGTTCGGCACTACGAATGGATGACATCGTTTCCTCCTTGATCAGGCTCCTGCCAATTAAGGCACCGCAGTTCGATACGAAAGACACCCTAGTCGAGGAAGCTGATTGCCGCCAATGCAGCACGTCGGCGCTTAACCCTCATGGATCCAGATACCGGTTGCTGCCGTGCGCCGGACGTAGTCGGAAAAGTCTCGCGCCGGCCGTCCCAGTACCCGCTGTACGCCATCAGTAACCGGCGTGTTGCGGCCATCGAGGACGGTGGTAAACAGATACAAGACCAGGTCGATCATCTCGACCGGCAGTTGCGCCTGCTCCAGCGCATGGCGATAGGCGTCCGGCGGCACCGCGACAAAACTTATATCGCGATGTGTCGCCCGGGCGATCTCGGCAACGGCCTCGGCAAAGGTCAGCGCCCGAGGGCCGGTGAGTTCGTAGAGTTGTCCCGCATGGCCGGGTTGGGTCAGTGCGGCGACGGCGACTTCGGCGATGTCTTCCACGTCGATAAAAGGCTCGGCGATGTTGCCGACAGGAAGCGCCAATTCGCCTTGCTGGAGCGGTTCGAGAAAGTGCGCTTCGCTGAAATTCTGGCAGAACCAGCTGGCTCGCAGGATGGTCCAGTCGGCGCCACTGTTTTGCACCACGCGTTCGGCTTGCTCTGCTTCAACCTCGCCGCGCCCCGACAGCAGCACCAGTTTGCTGACCCCGCTTTTGACGGCCAGGTCGGTGAATGCCTGGACGGTCTCCAGTGCGCCAGGCACCGCGAGGTCTGGTTGAAAGCAGATGTAGGCGGCGTGAACACCCTCAAGGGTGGCGCCCCAAGTGGATCGATCTTCCCAGTCGAAGGGCGGAGTTGCCCCACGCGAACCCAGGCGCACGGACTGGCCACCAGCTACGAGCTGTTTTGCAATTCGCCGTCCGGTCTTGCCCGTGGCGCCGAGAATCAGGATGGTCTGTTGGCGGGTGTTCATCGCGTTCATCTCCCTCGGTAATGTGAGTGATACTCACGTTTAAAAGATGATAAACCCTCATGTTCTATCGTCAACAAACTCAGATTTGAAACCGACGTATGGTCGCAGCCCTTTGGTTGCATCGCAGGGCAGTGCTAAGGTGAGTCAATGTCATGTTTATCGATGGGGAAGTGCGGCCGTGCGCAAGAAGACCAGTGAAGTGCCCGAACTGCCTGCTGTAGAGCCGGTTCGACGCAATCCCACGCAACAACGCAGCCGCGAACGTCAGGAACGCATTCTTGCTGTGGCAACGCAATTGATCGCGTCCAAGGGCAGCGATCAGTTGAAAATGAGTGAGATTGCCGAGCGTTCCGAGATTTCCATCGGCTCGCTTTATCAATATTTCCCCGATAAAAGCTCAATCATTCGCACGCTCGCCGAGCGCTACAACGCCGAAAGCCGTCGCTGTATCGATGAGGCGCTAAAGGCTGTCGAAGATGGACCTGGGCTGCAAGCGGCGTATTCGGGGTTGCTCGATCTGTATTACGAGATCGTATTGGCGACGCCGGCGATGCGCGACATCTGGTCCGGCATGCAGGCCGACAAGCACCTGCTGGCATTGGAACTGGAGGAGAGTCGCGTTGCCGGCGAGTTGTTGGCTGAGGCAATACTGCGGGTGTATCCGGACAGTGATGCGCGGCAGGTACGGGAGTCGGCATTTCTGATCTGGCATCTGGGCGAATCGACCATGCGCCTGGCCATCGATTGCGCGCCGCAAGAAGGGCGCGCACTGGTCGAGGCGTTCAAGCGCATGTCGTTGCGCGAAATCATGCAGCCAGCGATTGAGTGATTCGTTGCGCTACTTGGCTTTCCAGCTGCCACCACCGGTTTCGCAATCGATTTTGGCCTGGGCCAGGTTTTCCGCGTTGTAGTAATACGTCGAAATCTGCGCGTTGGCCGGAATGTTGAGTGCCTTGCTGTCCTTGTTCTTGCTCGTGGATTGAGGATTGGCTAATGACTCCGGCGTCACGGTGCCCAGGCATGTGGCCTGATAGTGGTCGCTGCATTGGGCGATCTTTTTCTTGGTGCTGCTGAGCATTTCCTTGCTCTCGTTGCTGCATGACCAATCGATCGCGCCCACCGGCATATTTTCGTATTCGTAGCAGCTGTGGGATTCGATCACCGGGACAGAAGGGCTCTGTGAGCGCGTGATCACATCACAGCCTTCAGCGATTGCCAGGGCGGGGCTCAGGCTGGCGATCAGAAGCAGAATTCTACCGTTCATGCCGATTTCCTCTCCTATAGCGCCCGGTGGATTGATGTTCGGGCCTACAAGGTTGGAAAAACAATCGCCTGTCTCGTTCAATCGATTTTCGGATTAAAAAGTATCAGATGGCCGCGCCGAATCCGGTCGGCCCGGCCGCCGAAGCTGTCGATTAAACGAAAGGCTGGTCGGTGAAGCCGCGGGGCAGTCTTTGCAGCCCGGGCAGGGCGGTCAGGCGTTCGGTCCAATCCTGGCGCCAGTCAGTCGCTGTAGGGGTAACGTTGGCTTTGCGAGATGTGCGCCGGGCAGCGTTACGCTGGTCTTTGCGCGCTTCTTTATACGCGTCGGTATTTCGACAGCTTCTGCATTTGACCCGGTTGAGTTCGCGGGTGGAAGTGAGGTTGTTGCCTTTGTGACCGCAGGCCAGATGCCCGCTGACTTTGAAGTGAGTAACCATCAGAACGTCTCCTCGTGACGTGTGATCGTTGGACCACCCGTGCGCGGTGACGTTCGCTGCTTTAACGGCACAAAAAAATCCCAGCGCCTGGCTGGGTTGGGGGAGGGCAAGCACAGAACTGACAGACAAGGACACACTCGGTAACGAAACTGTCGCCGATCATCTGTCTCGCGTCAGGCGGTAGAGCGCATTGCTTGCCCGGATCAAATCATCTGAACCGTGGCAGCGGTGGCTCGACAGGTTTGAGCGCAGACAAGGTATTGCGGATCAGCGGCGTGTCCTTTTCGATGTCGTTCAGACGATCGCGAATTCTAAGGGCAGTCGGATGTCCGCCTTGATGATCGACCCAATCGGCGATTTCCTTGCACGCGGCAGCCAAGCGAACCTGGCGGGAGTCAAGCAGGGTGAGCAGGGTGGTGATGGACTCTTTTTCGGACATGGGAAACACCTCCGTTGAAGACACCTGGCAGGGCAGTAAAAAGCCCGCTGGGAGCGAGCTATCTACCGATGGGACACTGATCCTTCAGCTCTCATCAGTATAGACCCGTTAAAGGCGCGTGCAGGCTCATCAGCCTTGGCGGGCCGTGACTTGTGATCTGGCATTCAACTGCCGGCAAACATGCCGTGCGTCGTCTTCAAGATCGTAGCCGTCACCGATGAAACCGTTGGTGCGAGTATCGGCGATGCGATACCAGACGGCGGCGTCAGGCGGTTGATGAGCAGATTCTCCGGCCCGGCGACCATGAATGATGATCTTGTTGCAGCGCTTCACGACGAATATGTCTTCCATGGCTTCACCGCAGCTGATTCGTGTACAGATCAACTATAGAAGTCATTTGTAATCGTGCAAAAAATAGGCAGGTCAATTCGTCGGTTCAGACGCCAGTTTCTCCAGCAACATGGCCAGGCCGACTTCTTCGGCGCGCAGGCCTTTGCGCGTTCTCGGCCTGGGTAGTTCGGCCAGTGCGCCCAGCAGAAACCCTTCGAGCACACCCGGATGGATGTAGCACTTGCGGCATACCGCGGGGGTGTTGCCCAGTTGCTTGGCGACGTTTTTCACCATCTCCACCACGTGCCGTTTGGCTTCCGACTCCGGTTGCCATTGCAACTTGCGCAACACCGCCAGCGCCAGGGCGCTGCCGGCCCAGGTGCGGTAGTCCTTGGCGGTGAAGTCGGCACCGGTCAAGGTTTGCAGGTAGGCGTTTACGTCGGCGGAGGTGATGGTGTGTCGCTCGCCGTTTTCATCGAAGTATTGAAAGAGGTTTTGCCCGGGGATTTCCTGGCAGCGTTTGATGATCCTCGCCAGTCGCCGGTCTTTCACGGTGATTTGATGTTCGATGCCGCTTTTGCCGCGAAACTGAAACAGGATCGCACTGCCGTTGATCTCCACGTGGCGGCTGCGCAAAGTGGTCAGGCCATAGGAGCGGTTGTCCCGGGCGTACTGAGTGTTGCCGACCCGGATCAACGTGGCATCGAGCAAGGTGATGACGGTTGCCATGACCTTTTCGCGGCTGAAGCCTGGCGCGGCCAACAACGCTTCCAGTTGCTTGCGCAGTTTCGGCAGGGCCAGGCCGAAATCCCGCAGGCGCGAGTACTTGTCGCTGTCACGCACTTCGCGCCAACGCGGGTGATAGCGGTATTGCTTGCGACCGCGAGCGTCACGGCCGGTGGCTTGCAAATGTCCACGCGGATCCGTACAGATCCACACGTCGGTGTAGGCCGGCGGCACGGCGAGGGCGTTGATGCGCTGGATTTCGTCCGGCTCGGTAATACGTTGACCTGCCGGATCGAAATAGCAGAATTTGCCGCGCAGTTTTTTGCGGGTGATGCCCGGCTGGGTGTCATCGACGTAGTGCAGGTCGGAAGGCAGCGCATCGGGCATGGCGATAGTCCTTGGCGTGAGATCAGGGGCCGTTACAGCCATTGACCCCACGCCGCCGCAGTCGTGCCAGCAAAGTTAGGCGAGTACGGCCACGGCTTTGATTTGCGCCCAGAGTTGTTGGCCCGGATGCACGTTCAACTGATCGCGGGAGAACCGTGTGATCCGCGCCAGCAGTGGCGTGCCCGCTGCATCCAGGCGAACCAGCACATGGGCGGCGTTGTCGGCGCCCATCTCACTGACCACGGTGACGGGCAAGCGGTTGAGGATGCTGCTGTGTTCGGCGCTATTCAGGCTCAGGCTGACATCCCGTGCCTGAATCTTGCAGCGCAACGTTTGGCCCGGCGCCATCGGCTTGTGGGTCACGCGCATGTTCAGCGCCGTATCCGGCAGTTGCAGGGTGAGCAATTGGTAGTCAGCGTCATAGGCGCTGACGCGGCCTTCGATCACTACGCCGGCGTCATCGCCCAGCGCCAGGGGCAAGTCGAGACGCGCCAGTGTCTGGCCGATCGGGCCGCTGGCCAGCGCTTTGCCCTCGCTGAGCAATACGATGTGGTCGGCCAGTTGCGCCACTTCATCCTGGGAATGGCTGACGTACAGCACCGGAATATCCAGCTCATCGTGCAGCCGTTGCAGGTAAGGCAGGATTTCGCTTTTGCGCTTGGAGTCCAGTGCCGCCAGCGGCTCGTCCATCAGCAACAGTTTGGGGCTGGTGAGCAGGGCACGAGCGATACCGACACGTTGTCGCTCTCCGCCTGAAAGATGTTGCGGATGTCGATCCAGCAGATGACCGATCCCCAGCAGTTCAGTGGCGTGGGCCATATCGACCCGGCGCTGGTTCTTCGGGATGCGCTTGAGGCCGAACTGCAGATTGGCCAGCACTGAAAGATGTTGAAACAGACTGGCTTCCTGAAACACGTAACCCAGGGCACGCTTGTGCGGCGCGACGAAAATCTTCTTGTCGCTGTCCTGCCAGACTTCATCGTTGACCTGGATAAATCCCTGATCGGCCCGCTCCAGCCCCGCGATGCAACGCAGGCACGTGGTCTTGCCCGAGCCGGAGTGACCGTACAGCGCCGTGACGCCGCGACCGGGCAACTCAAGGTCGACATCAAGGGCGAATCCCGAGTAACTCAACTTCAAACGCGCATGAATCATCGATCAGCTCCAGCCCGCTTTGGTTTTACGGCTGGAGTACAGCGCCAGCAATACTGCAAAAGAGAACACCAGCATCGCTCCGGCCAGCCAATGGGCCTGGGCGTATTCCATGGCTTCGACGTGATCGTAGATCTGCACCGAGACCACGCGGGTCTTGTCGGGAATGTTGCCGCCAATCATCAGCACCACGCCGAACTCACCGACGGTATGGGCGAAACCGAGGATGGCGGCGGTGATGAAACCGGGGCGCGCCAGCGGTAGCGTTACGCTGAAGAACGTATCCCAGGGATTGGCGCGTAAAGTCGCGGCCACTTCCAGCGGCCGAGTGCCAATGGCAGAAAAAGCGTTTTGCAGCGGCTGGACCACGAACGGCATCGAGTACAACACCGAGCCGATCACCAACCCCGCAAAACTGAAAGTGAGAGTGCCGAGCCCCAGTGATTGGGTGAACTGGCCGACGAACCCGTGAGGGCCGAGCGCCAGCAACAAATAAAAACCGATCACCGTGGGCGGCAGCACCAGGGGCAGGGCGACAATCGCCCCGACCGGACCGCGCAACCAGGATTGGGTGCGCGACAGCCATAACGCCAGCGGAGTGCCCACTATCAACAGGATGACGGTCGTCAGGGACGCCAGTTTCAGGGTCAGCCAGATGGCAGAAAAATCGGCACTCGATAGCGACATTTAGATTTGGTAACCGTAGGACTTGATGACAGCCGCTGCTTTCGGCCCCTTGAGGTAGTCAACCAGCGCCTTGGCGGCCGGATTGTCCTTGCCCTTGTTGAGGATGACCGCGTCTTGTTTGATTGGGTCGTGCAGCTCAGCCGGAACGATCCACGCTGAACCGCTGGTGATTTTGCCATCTTTGTAGATTTGCGACAGGGCAACGAAGCCCAATTCGGCGTTACCGGTGGACACGAATTGGAAGGCCTGGGTGATGTTCTGGCCTTCGACGATCTTGTCCTTGACCTTGTCGGTCAAGCCTTGTTTGGCCAGAACCTGAGTTGCCGCCAGGCCATAAGGCGCGGCTTTCGGGTTGGCGATGGACAGATGCTGATACTGGTTGTCGGCCAGCACTTTGCCCTTGGAATCGACGTAGCCTTCTTTGGCCGACCACAGCGCCAGGGTGCCGACAGCGTAAGTGAAGCGCGAGCCCTTGACGGTGTCGCCTTCTTTTTCCAGTTTTTCCGGGGTGGTGTCGTCCGCCGAGAGGAACACTTCGAACGGCGCGCCGTTCTTGATCTGGGTGTAGAACTGACCGGTCGCGCCGAACGAGGTCACCAGTTTGTGGCCGGTGTCTTTTTCGAAATCGGCGGCGATTGCCTGGATCGGCGCGGTGAAGTTGGCTGCTACCGCCACCTGGACTTCATCCGCGTGGGCTGCGCTGAAAGCCAAGGTAGCGATCAGAGCTGCCAGGCAAGTAGGGGCAAAACGTGAGGCACGAATGGTCATGTAACGGCTCCGTGGTAGGCAAGTACAGCAAGGGGGGTAAGCGCTATGTATCGAAATATATAGCGAAATGCCTGCAAACGGAATGCGGGAGTTTTGGGTTAGCGGTGAAGCAATTTTGCCAAGCCTTCCTCGGCCAGGCGCCGGGTCAGTTCTGCGGTGGTCAACTCTACCCCTAACGTAAAGGCCTGCCCGGCCCAGAGATTGCTGAAGTCGGCTTCATCCTTGGCGCGCAACGGCATCAGCGCGCCACCGGCGAGCGGGAAGGTGGGTGCCTTGGAACTCATCGGTCCGAGCTCGCGCATCACCCGATTGAGAATCCCCCGCGCCGGGCGACCGGTGAAAATGTTGGTGACGGCCGTCTCGCTTTCCTTGGCGGTACGCAATGCCTTGTGATGCGAAGCGCTGACCTTGGCCTCCGGAGTGAACAGATATGCCGTGCCCACTTGCACCGCCGAAGCTCCCAGCATGAACGCCGCCGCGACTCCCCGTGCATCGGCGATACCGCCCGCGGCAATCACCGGCACTTTCACTGCATCGACGATCTGCGGCACCAATGCGAATGTGCCGACCTGACTGCTCAGGTCATCACTGAGAAACATCCCGCGATGACCGCCCGCTTCGTAGCCCATGGCGATGATCGCGTCGCAGCCATGCTGTTCGAGCCAGATGGCTTCTTCAACCGTGGTGGCCGAGGACAACACTTTGGCCCCGGTGGCTTTTACCCGATCGAGCAGGGATTTTTCCGGCAGGCCAAAGTGGAAACTCACGACTTCCGGGCGAAACTCTTCGATCACTTCGCAACCCGCGACGTCGAACGGCGCGCGATTGGACACCGGAGTCGGCGCATCGAAGTCGACGCCCAGTTCTCGATAATAGGGTTCCAGCAGGTTTTTCCAGTCTTGCGCGCGTTGCTCGTCAACTGGCGGCGGTTGATGGCAGAAGAAATTGACGTTGATCGGCCGCTGGCACTGTTGGCGAATGGTCTTCAGTTCTTCGCGCAACTGCTCGATGCTCAGCATGGCCGCCGGCATGGAACCGAGGCCACCGGCGTTGCTCGCCGCGATGACCATCGAAGAGTTGGTGGCACCGGCCATGGGGCCCTGGATGATCGGCAGTTCGATCCCGAGCAGGTCAAGAATGCGGGTGTCTGGCCATTGACTCATTTTGGTGTTCTCCGACGTTGAAACCGGGCAGGGCGGCAGGAGCGGATTTGTAGCAGCAATGACTGACCCAAGGCCAGTCATGTTTGCCCCGATGTTGCCCGTCAGCGTCGATGCAATCCACCACCGCCACCGAACGAGCGATTCATCACCTGGGAAGAGTTGTGGTAGTTGTTGAATCGGTCATTGCCGAACGAACGCGCCGCTGATTCCCGGTCGAGATTCTGCACCTGTGCAGTATTCGCTGGATTGCTCCGATTCGCACCACCGACCATCGATTGCCAGCCGTCGTCGGTCTTCTTGTAAACGTTGCCATCGTGCCCGGCATAAACGTTGTCGCCGATTTGCGCGGCGCCACCGTCTCTGCCACGAACGCTCCTGTAGCCAGTCGTGTTACCGGTGTTCGGGTTGTAGACCGCCCCGCGATTGGCGGTGACTTGCGCGCCGCTACGCGCGTTGCCCGCTGTTACATGTTGACCGGCAATCGCCGCGCCACCGGGGCCGACCGCCACGCCACTGCGCCCGGCCGCATAGTTGCCGCTATAGACGTTATGCACGGCGCCGCGCTGGCCTGCTGCCGCAACGCCGGTGCGCGAGTTGTAGGAGGCGCCGACCTGACCGGCCCAGCGGTTGCCGGTCCAGGCGTTGTAACCGGCGCCGTAGCGGCTCACCGATGCACGATCACCCCACTGACGGTAGATGTTGCCGGTGGTGCCGGCCCAGCCGCCCGGCCCCCAGGCTACTGCGCCACCGTGATACCCGTAGGCGGCGCCACCCCAAGGCATCGGCGCGGGATAAAGACGCGGCCCCCAGGCGTAGCCCCAACCATAATTGCCCCACCACGGGTATGCGCCCCAGCCCCAGCCGATCGCTACCGTACTGCCGCCCCAACTCCAGCCGAAACCGAAGCCGAACGTCCAGCCTGTCCACGGCGTATAGCGGATCGCCACGCCGAAACCATAGGTCACTGGCGGCCCGTACCAGACGCTGCCGACCCACGGCGTGTAGGGATAACCGGTGCCGTAAACCACCACGCCGCTGTCGGGGTCCAGCGTGGAGCCCTGATACCCCGGCGTATAGCCCACAACGACCGTGTCGCCGTTAGATTCATAGACTTTGACGTAGGTGATGTAGTGCATCGGCGAACTGGGTGGAATCGAATAGATCACCGCCGGCACTGAAGTGGCGACCAGCCAGGGGCCTTGCACTGACGTGGCCACGAACCACACACCATTCTCTACCGCATACCAGTTCTGGGCGTCGACCATGATGATGGGCGTCGGGCTGTTCACCACATACTGCAATGGCGTGCTCTTGATGGCCTTGAGTTGCGGTTCGCCGTCGAATTGCGGCGCGGTCATTTTCAGTTGGCTTTTCTTGACGGCCGACGTCTGCGGAATGCTGGCCGCAATCGCCGCTTCTTTGGCTTGCGGCGTTCCCGCAACCGAAGCCTTGACGTTCTCTTTGGCGCTGTCGTCGGGAATGTTGGCAAAGTCCGCCGGCAGTTTGTCTGCCGGGGTAAACGTCCACGGGCCCTGCATGTCGCTGGCGCGGAACCAGCGGCCGGAGATCAGCACATAACTGTTCTGGTCGCCAATTTCCTTGAAGATATGTCCGGTGGTGTTGGTCACGTAGAGCAATTGGGTGCCCTGGATTGGCTGCCATTGCGCGGCGCCGTCGGTGACGATCAACTCGGTGGGTGTCGTGGCGATGTGGATCTGCGGGATCGGTGGTTTGGCCAGGGTCGGGATTTTGTCTTTCGGATCGCTCTGGCCGGTCAGCAGGTCGACCTGGCGGCTCTGGATCGCGGCTTTTTTGGCTTTTTCCAACTCCGCCGTGGGTGAGGGCAGAGGTGCATACGGCCCGATCAGTTCATTCGCTACCATCCAGCCGTCAAACACATGCAGATAGTGTTTGCCCTGGGCGTCCTTGAGCAGCAGTGGCCGCGTGTTGATGACCCGTTGCAGCGCGGTGCCATCCACTGGGCGGTACGCCGGTTCGCCATCGATGTACACCAGCAATGCCGGGACCTCAGAGCTGATGATGGTCGGCGGGGTGTTTTCTATCGGCTCGCCGCTGGATTTTTGCTCGGCGGCCATTACGCCCATCGCCGCCTCCAGTTGATCGAGGGAAATGGTTTTCTTGCGTTTCGCCGCATCCTCTTTCAGCGTGGCGATCCAGCTGTCGGCCTTGGTCGCCGTTGAAGGGAAGTCCGTTTTGGTCACGGTGTACTGATCGAGCGCGACCCAGCGCGTGGCTTTGTCGACCAGTGTGTGCGCGCTGAACTGCACGATGCCGTACGTGGATTTGCCATCGGCCCCCGTGGCCTCGACCGCTGCGCGACCCAGCAGGGTGTAACCGTCCCAGCTGTCGAGCTGCGGTTGGTAGATTGTCAGCTTCGTATCGCCGCTGGTCAGCACCTGCGGCCAGCTCGGGGTCGCAGGCGCCTGCTCGGCTGGCGTCTTTGCAGGTTGTGCCGGTGCGGCCTGGACATTGGGCAAAGCCAGCAGACAGAGCATCAGCAAAGGGGCAAATACGCGCAGGTAATACATCGTCAACTCCATCGACAGGACCGTTCTGGCGGCATTTCAGGGCCGCGAAAAAAAGCATAGCCGCAGGTCATGGAAAAACCCGGCGGATCGGCGAATTGGCTTAAAGTCGAGTACGGTAATTTTTTGCGATGTGGTATTTAATTCAAACCACAACGGGTGATCCCACCAGGAGGCAGCAATGTTCCAAGGTATTTTGATCGACAAAGACGAAAGCGGTTACCGGGCCACACTGCAACAGATCAATGAAGATCAATTGCCCGAGGGCGATGTGACGGTGCGAGTGGCGTACAGCACGTTGAACTTCAAGGATGGCCTGGCAATCACTGGCAGCAGCCCGGTGGTGCGAAAATTCCCGATGGTGCCGGGGATTGATCTGGCAGGGACTGTGGAAGTCAGCGGGCATCCGGACTACAAGGTCGGTGACAAAGTCCTGCTCAATGGTTGGGGTGTCGGTGAAGGGCATTGGGGCGGTTTGGCGCAGAAAGCCCGCCTCAATGGCGACTGGTTGATTCCATTGCCCGATGCATTCACCGCTGCGCAAGCCATGGCCATCGGCACCGCAGGTTACACAGCGATGCTGTGCATTCTGGCGCTGGAGCACAACGGCGTGACGCCCGAGCAAGGCGAAATCCTGGTCACCGGCGCCAATGGCGGCGTCGGCAGTTTTGCCATCGCGCTGTTGAGCCGGTTGGGTTACCGAGTGGTTGCGTCCACCGGCCGCACCTCGGAGCACGACTACCTCAAGCAATTGGGCGCCAGCGAAATCATCGATCGCGCCACGCTTTCCGAACCGGGCAAGCCGCTGGCGAAGGAGCGCTGGGCGGCGGTCATCGATTCGGTTGGCAGCCACACCCTGGCCAACGCCTGTGCCAGCACCAAGGCCAACGGCACTGTTGCGGCGTGCGGTCTGGCCCAGGGCATGGACTTTCCGGCGTCCGTCGCACCGTTCATTTTGCGCGGCGTGACCTTGGCGGGTATCAACAGCGTGACCCAGCCCAAAGCCAAACGCGTAGAAGCGTGGAATCGTCTGGCCCAGGACCTGGATTTCAAACTACTGCCGCTGATCAGCCACGAAATCGGTTTGAGTGAAGCGATCGAAGCCGCTCCGCGCTTGCTGGCCGGGCAATTGCGCGGGCGGGTTGTGGTGGATGTGAATCGCTAGAAAGCAAAGATCGCAGCCTGCGGCAGCTCCTACACAAGAATGC
>NZ_JBSVXD010000069.1:0-27606 GCF_054070755.1 Pseudomonas sp. SDO5591_S426
GATTTGAAGATCAAGATCAAAAGATCGCAGCCTTCGGCAGCTCCTACAGGGGATCGGGATCAGGGCTCGACCTGGTTCCACTGCTTGTTCAGGCGCTTGTCGGAAATCGGCACTTTGGTCCCCAATTGCTGGGCGAACAATGAAACCCGGTATTCCTCCAGCCACCAGCGATACAGCTCCAGTTGCGGATCGCGCTTGCCTTCCTGGGCGTGCTTGCTGGCGCGGGTCTGGTACTGCGCCCACAGGCCGGACAATTCACCACTCCAGACCCGGTCGCGCTGCACTTGGGCACCAATTTTTTCGAAGCGCTGCTCGATGGCCTTGAGATAGCGCGGCAGTTCCTTGAGCCACTGCATCGGCGTTTCCCGGACAAACCCCGGATACACCAGTTGGCTGAGTTGCTGCTTGATGTCGTTCAGGGCCACGGCTTGCGCCAGGTCGATCTTGCCCTTGAAGCGTTTTTGCAGACCGTGCCAGAGCTTGAGGATTTCCAGCGTCAGCTTGGCCACACGTTCGGCGTGTTCGGTCCAGCCGCCACGCTTGCGTTCGGCCAACGACGCCAACCCGGCACCGTCACGGGGCAACGGGTCTTCGCCTTCAAGAATGCAGCTGTCGAGGCTGGCCAGCAGAATGTCTTCCACCAGCGCATCAACGCGGCCCATGTCGCGGTACAGCAGGCCCAGCTCGGTCAGGCCCGGCAACTTGCCGCGCAGGAACTTCGCCGATTCGGCCAGTTGCTGCATCAGCAGACGCTGCAAGGCACGGCGATGCTGGAATTCGGCTTCGGCCGGCGTCGAGAAACGCCCTTCCTTGACCGTACCGCCCTCTTCCGCCAGCGCCGGATACACCGTCATCGACAGCCCGGCGATCTTCTGCTGGGTTTTCTCAGCCACAGCGGCGAACACCTTCGGTTCCACCGGCTGCTGGCTTTTCGCGGTTTGCGGCACGGCCAATGCGGCTTGGCTCGCTTCGGCGAAACGCGCGGTCAGCTCGGCCAGATCACGGCCTTCGCCGAGGAACTTGCCCTGGGCATCGACGATTTCCAGGTTCATCCGCAGATGGCTTTCAACCTGCTGCGCCGCCTCGCTCCAGGCTTCGTCACTGACGCGCGCGCCAGTCATGCGCAGCAGCTCGCGGCCCAAGGCCTGAGGCAGCGAGCCCTCGGCAAAGGTCATGCGTTGCAGCGCGGCTTTGACGAAGTCCGGCACCGGCACGAAGTTCTTGCGCAAGGCCTTGGGCAGGTTGCGCACCAACGCAATGCACTTGGCTTCGATGACGCCCGGCACCAGCCATTCCAGACGCTCCGGCGGCAGCATCGGCAACAGCGGCGCCGGCACGCGCAGGGTCACGCCGTCGCGCGGGTGGTTCGGTTCGAAGTGATAACTCAGGGCCAATTCCAGATCACCGATGTGCAAGGTGTCCGGGTAATGCTGGGCGGTGACTTCACTGGCTTCGCGGGCCAGCACGTCTTCTTCGCGCATGATCAGCAGCTGCGGGTCTTTCTGGCTGTTGATCCGATACCAACTGTCGAAGGTTGCGGTCTGGTGAATCTCTGCTGGCAATCGTGCGTCGTAGAAGGCGTACAGGGTTTCTTCGTCGGCGAGAATATCGCGGCGACGGGCCTTGGCTTCCAGTTCGTCGAGCTGTTCCAGCAATTGCTTGTTGGCGGTCAGGCACTTGGCTTTGGACTGGATTTCGCCACGCACCAGCCCTTCGCGGATAAACAGCTCGCGGGACACCACCGGGTCGACCGGGCCGTAATGCACCGGCCGGCGACCGACCACGATCAACCCGAACAGGGTGATCTGTTCGAACGCCACGACCTGCCCGCGCTTCTTCTCCCAATGGGGTTCGAAGTGGTTTTTCTTGATCAGGTGCCCGGCCAGCGGCTCGATCCAGTCGGCATCGATTTTCGCCACCATGCGCGCGTAGAGCTTGGTGGTTTCCACCAGTTCAGCGGTCATCAACCATTGCGGACGCTTCTTGCCGATGCCCGACGATGGATGAATCCAGAAGCGCCGTTGACGTGCGCCGAGGTAGTCACCGTCTTCGGTTTTCTGGCCGATCTGGCTCAGCAGGCCGACCAGCACCGCTTTGTGCAGTTTCGGATAATCCGCCGGCTCTTTGTTGAGGCTCAGCTGCATGTCGCGGCAGATCAGGCTCAACTGGCGATGGGAATCGCGCCATTCACGCAGGCGCAGGTAGTTCAGGAAATTCTTGCGGCACCAGTTACGCAGCGGGCTGGCAGTCAGCGCCTGGCGCTGTTCTTCGAAACCGCGCCACAGATTGACCAGCCCGGCGAAGTCCGAGTCGGCATCTTTCCATTGTGCATGGGCTTGATCCGCCGCTTGCTGACGCTCCGGCGGACGCTCGCGCGGGTCCTGGATCGACATGGCGCTGGCGACGATCAGCACTTCCTGCAAGCTGCCGAGTTTCGCCGCTTCCAGCAGCATACGTCCCATGCGCGGGTCCACCGGCAAGCGCGCCAACTGGCGGCCGAGCGGCGTCAGCTGGCTGTTGCGATCCACCGCCGAGAGTTCTTGCAGCAGGTTGTAACCGTCGCTGATCGCTTTGCCGTCGGGCGGCTCGATGAACGGGAACGCGGTGACTTCGCCGAGGCGCAGATGCAGCATCTGCAAAATAACGGCGGCGAGGTTGGTACGGAGGATTTCCGGATCGGTGAATTCCGGACGCCCAAGAAAATCTTCTTCGCTGTAAAGGCGGATGCAGATACCCGGCTCGACCCGCCCGCATCGACCTTTACGCTGGTTGGCGCTCGCTTGGGAAACGGCTTCGATCGGCAGGCGCTGGACCTTGGCGCGATAGCTGTAGCGACTGATGCGCGCGGTGCCGCTGTCGATCACGTAGCGGATGCCCGGAACGGTCAGCGAGGTTTCCGCGACGTTGGTCGCCAGCACCACGCGACGGCCTGGGTGCGACTGGAAAATCCGCTGCTGCTCGGCCGGCGACAAGCGCGCGTACAACGGCAGGATTTCGGTGTGTTTGAGCTGTGCCTTGCGCAGCATGTCGGCCGCATCGCGAATCTCGCGCTCGCCTGGCAGGAACACCAGCACGTCTCCGGGACTGCGGCGTTCGCTGCGTTCATAGGCGGCGATTTCGTCGAGGGTGGCGAGGATCGCCTGATCTACGGTCAAGTCGTCCTCGACCCGGTTGCCCTCTTCGTCCTGCTCAAGCGTCAGCGGGCGATACCAGGTGTCCACCGGGAAGGTGCGACCGGAGACTTCGACAATCGGCGCATCGTCGAAATGCTTGGAGAAGCGTTCCAGATCGATGGTCGCCGAGGTGATGATGACTTTCAGGTCCGGGCGACGCGGCAGCAGGGTTTTCAGGTAGCCGAGCAGGAAGTCGATATTGAGGCTGCGTTCGTGGGCTTCGTCGACGATGATCGTGTCGTAGCGTTCCAGATACCGGTCGTTCTGGGTTTCCGCCAGCAGGATGCCGTCGGTCATCAACTTGATCAGTGTGTTGGAATCACTCTGGTCCTCGAACCGCACTTGATAACCGACCAATGCGCCCAACGGCGTACCGAGTTCTTCAGCGACCCGGGCAGCCACGCTGCGTGCAGCGATCCGCCGTGGCTGGGTGTGGCCGATCAGACCATGCTGGCCGCGACCGATTTCCAGGCAGATCTTCGGCAACTGGGTGGTTTTACCCGAGCCGGTTTCGCCGGCGATGATCAGCACCTGATGCTTTTCCAGCGCCTTCTTTATTTCGTCGCGCTTGGCGGCGATCGGCAGGCTATCGTCGTAACGAATCACCGGCAGGCTGGCCTTGCGCGCCAGCACCTGATCGCAGGACGCCTGCATGCGCGCCACCCACTGGGCCAGTTTGGCCTCGTCGGGTTTCTTGCGCAGCTCAAGCAACTGCCGCCGCAGCCGGTGGCGGTCGGCAAGCATGGCGTGATCGAGGTTTTTCAGCAGTTTGTCGATGGAGGGCGATTCGTCGGTCATCGGGTACGCAATTCAGTCGTCTAGTGGCGCAGGGTGCGGATTGTCGCAGATTTGCCATGGATTGGCTGTTTCTCCTGTAGGAGCTGTCGAGTGAAACGAGGCTGCGATCTTTTGATTTCAAGATCAAAAGATCGCAGCCTTCGGCAGCTCCTACAGGGTCAGTTTTCGGCGCTTTTGCGCCGATACGGAAACACATCAATCACCTTCCCCGCCCGAATCGCTTCCTGCAGGCTCTTCCAGTAATCGGCGTTGTACAACTCGCCATGCAACTGATCGAACAGCTTGCGCTGGCCGGAATCGGCAAACAGGAACGGCGGAAATTCTTCCGGGAACACATCCAGCGGTCCGATCGAGTACCAAGGCTCGGAAGCCATTTCGTCTTCCGGGGTGCGCGGTTGCGGGATGTGGCGGAAGTTGGCTTCGGTGAGGAAGCAGATCTCGTCGTAGTCGTAGAACACCACGCGACCGTGACGGGTGACGCCGAAGTTCTTCAGCAGCATGTCGCCGGGAAAAATGTTGGCCGCCGCCAGTTGCTTGATCGCCAGGCCGTAATCTTCAAGGGCTTCGCGCACCTGCGCTTCGTTGGCGTTTTCCAGGTACAGGTTCAGCGGCGTCATTCGGCGCTCGGTCCAGCAGTGGCGGATCAGTACCGTGTCGCCTTCAACCGACACCGTGGACGGCGCGACTTCCAGCAGCTCTTCCAGACACGCCGGATCGAACTTGCTCAGCGGAAAACGGAAGTCGGCGAACTCCTGGGTATCGGCCATGCGCCCGACGCGGTCGACGCTTTTCACCAAACGGTATTTCTCGATCACCGTCGCGCGGTCGACGTTTTTCGACGGCGAGAAAC
Organism: Pseudomonas sp. SDO5591_S426; assembly: GCF_054070755.1. Taxonomy (NCBI): domain Bacteria; kingdom Pseudomonadati; phylum Pseudomonadota; class Gammaproteobacteria; order Pseudomonadales; family Pseudomonadaceae; genus Pseudomonas; species Pseudomonas sp. SDO5591_S426. Next base: position 4,822 of record NZ_JBSVXD010000069.1, read on the forward strand.
GGTCCTTGATGATTTTGAATACGGTGTTGAAACCCGGCAGGGTAAACACGCTCATGACCATGCCTCGCACGCCGGGGGCCATGATGAACTGGTCGTCGGTATTGGCCAGGTGATTGATCAGCGCCCGGTAGAACTCGGACTTGCCATGCTTGTAGAAGCCGATCGAGGTGTACAGCTCGGCGATGTGCTTGCCCGGCAGGATGCGTTTGAGGAAACCGATGAACTCCGCCGGCACCGGCACATCCACCATGAAATACGAACGGGTGAACGAGAAGATGATCGACACGTCCGCCTCGTCGGTGATCAGTGCATCGATCTGGATGCCGCGACCTTCGAGGTGCAGCAGTGGAATCGCCAGCGGCCATTGTTCATCGGCGGTGTAGATGCGGCCCACCAGGTACGCGCCCTTGTTGCGGTACAGCACCGAAGAAAACAGCTCGACGCTCAGCTCCGGGTCCTTGCACACCCAATCCGGAAGGTTCTCGCGCAGTTGCGCTTCGAGACGCTTCAAGTCGCCGGGCAGGTCGGCGTATTCCTCGCTGAAGCGGTAGTCGGCAAAGATGCTCGCGAGCATGCCGGACAACTGGCCTTGGGGTTTGTAGGTGCGGGTTTGTGCAGCGCGGGCCCGGCGCAGGCTCGGCCGGGTGGTGTGGATGAACATGCAGCCGTCGCTGATCAGGTCATGGCTGAACAGCCCGCAGAAGATCGAGTTGTACCAGGTCTCGGACAGTTCATCGTCGAAGCGCAGGTCGATCAGGCTGATGTAGGCGCTTTTGACCAGCGGCCAGCAGCTAACGTCCAGCGTGTCGGTATCGAACGCGGTGCGCAGGCGCTCCACGGTTTCACTGACTTTTTCTTCGTACAGATTGATCCGCGCCGCCGACGCCGATTGCGTCTCCTGCCACTTGGCCTGTTCGAAACGCGCCCGGGCGCCGTCGGTGATCTGGCGAAAATGCTCGCGGTAATCGTCAAAGCCATCGAGGATCAAGCGGGCGATGTCGGCGGCTGGCCATTGCTGCGGCATGGTGAGACCTCTGCGGGAATTCGTGAGCCCTGAGCTTAGCCAGTGAAGCGGGTGCAGGAGAAGTGTAATTTTGCGGGCGCCGCGCCATCGACACCCTGGAGAGTTCAATGCTCGTTTTTCGGTTGCCATCATTCAGGCGCTCGGCAACACTCTCGCTCCCATCAAGGAAGGAAACGCGCTGTGAACCCCGTCGATATTTTCCGTTTACTGTCCCTGGCGGCCATTTGGGGTGCGAGTTTCCTGTTCATGCGCATCATCGCCCCGGTGATTGGCAGCATTCCCACAGCTTTTTTCCGCGTATCGATTGCCGCTGCCGGACTGCTGGTGATTCTTGGGCTGATGCGCATCAGTTGGGATTTCAAGGGCAAACTGAAAACCGTGATGCTGCTCGGGGTGATCAACTCCGGGATTCCGGCGACGCTCTATTCGGTCGCCGCGCAGGTGCTGCCCGCTGGTTATTCATCGATTTTCAATGCCACGACACCTTTGATGGGCGTGCTAATTGGCGGTCTGTTTTTCCATGAAAGGCTCACCGGCGCCAAGCTCGGTGGTGTGTTCCTCGGGCTGTTCGGCGTGGGCGTGCTGACCCGTGCCGGGCCGGTGGCGTTCGACATGGAACTGCTGATGGGTGCCGTCGCCTGCCTGCTCGCGACCACCTGCTACGGGTTTGCGGGTTTTCTGGCCCGCCGCTGGCTCGATCAGGCCGGTGGTCTGGACAGCCGTTTGTCGGCACTGGGCAGCATGCTCGGCGCGACGTTGTTCCTGATGCCGCTGTTCGGCTACAGCGTGATCAGCCAGCCACCGGCGAGCTGGGGCGGCTGGAGCGTGTGGCTGTCGTTGCTGGGGTTGGGACTGGGCTGCACGGCGTTTGCGTACATCATTTACTTCCGGCTGCTGAGCTCGATTGGCCCGGTGAAATCGATGACCACGACCTTCTTGATCCCGCTGTTCGGGGTGTTATGGGGAGGGCTGTTTCTCGATGAACCGCTGTCGATGGCGCACGTCTATGGCGGGGTGTTGATTGCGGTGGCGCTGTGGTTGGTGTTGAAGCCTGCGGTGTTGAAGGTGACAGAGGTAACTGCCAAGTAGTTCGGTGGTGTTGCTAATGACGCTATCGCTGGCAAGCCAGCTCCCACAGGGTTCGGTATTGTACGCAAAACATATGTACGACACCCATCACTGTGGGAGCTGGCTTGCCAGCGATGGCGTCAGTTCAGGCACTACAAGGCTGAAGCACTGACCTCCCCATCCACCAACCGCCGAATCCCCAGCGGATTGGCGTTCTGCAACGCCTCCGGCAGCAACCCATCCGGGTAATTCTGGAAACACACCGGCCGCAAGAAACGATCGATCGCCAAAGTGCCAACGGATGTGCCGCGAGAATCCGACGTCGCCGGATACGGTCCGCCATGCACCATCGCCTCACACACCTCGACCCCGGTCGGATAGCCGTTGAGCAGAATCCGCCCGACTTTCTCTTGCAGCATTTCCGCCAGCCAGCGGTATTCCAGCAACTCTTCGGCCTCGCCAATCAGCGTCGCCGTCAACTGCCCGCGCAGGCCATGCAGCGCCGCCGCCAACTGCGCGCGATCTTCAACCTCGATGACGATGGTGGTCGGCCCGAACACTTCCTCCTGCAACAACTCATCGCCCTTGAGCAACAGGCTGACATCGGCCTTGAACACTTGCGGCTGCGCCTGATTGCCCTGCTGCGGCTTGCCCGCCAAATGAGTCAGCCCCGGATGTTCGTGCAACTCACCCAGGCCTCGGCTGTAGCTGGCCAATGCGCCGACGTTGAGCATGGTTTGCGGCGGTTGCTGGTTCATGCTCGCGCAGAAGGTTTCCAGGAACGTGCTGAACTGCGGCGAACGCAAACCGATGACCAGCCCGGGATTGGTACAGAACTGACCGCAACCCAACGTCACCGAACCGGCCAGTTGCGCCGCGATCTGCTCGCCGCGCACCGCCAGGGCTTCAGGCAACAGGAACACCGGGTTGATGCTCGACATCTCGGCAAACACCGGGATGGGTTGTGGCCGGGTCGCGGCCATGTGGCTCAAGGCATTGCCGCCCTTGAGGGAACCGGTGAATCCGACCGCTTGAATCGCCGGATGCTTGACCAGCCATTCGCCGACGCCGCCGCCATAAATCATGTTGAACACACCCGCCGGCATTTCCGTGCGTTCGGCGGCGCGGATGATCGCGTCCGCCACCCACTCGGCGGTCGCCATGTGCCCGCTGTGCGCCTTGAATACCACCGGGCAACCGGCGGCCAGTGCCGAGGCGGTATCGCCACCAGCGGTGGAAAATGCCAACGGAAAGTTGCTGGCACCGAACACCGCGACCGGCCCGAGGGCGATACGGTACTGACGCAGATCAGGGCGTGGCAACGGCTGACGATCCGGCAATGCCCGGTCGATGCGCGCGCCATAGAAATCACCGCGACGCAGCACCTTGGCGAACAGGCGTAACTGGCCGCTGGTGCGACCGCGCTCACCTTGAATACGCCCGGCAGGCAACGCGGTTTCGCGGCATACGGTGGCGACGAAATCATCGCCTAGCGCATCGATTTCATCGGCGATGGCATCGAGGAAGGTTGCGCGCTTTTCAGCGCTCAAGTTTCGGTAGATCGGGTAAGCGGCGGCAGCGGCTTTCGCGGCGGTATCCACTTCGGCTTCCGATGCCTGGACGAAAGTCCCCGGCAATGGCTCACCTGTGGTCGCGTCGATGCTTTGCAGGCGCAGCGTGCCATTGGCGCTGCGGCGACCGCCGATGTAGTTGTGTCCAAGTAACATGGTCATGAGTGATTCCTTGACCGGCCAGCAGCGCCGGTGATTGAAGACCTAAAGCGTGCGCACCTGACCGATAGCCAACGGCTGGGCACTTTCGCCGATGCCGTTGACCAACGGCGCGCCGAACTCATCGAGACTGATCTGGAAGCGATCCCCCGGCTGGGTCTTCACGCCATCGGCAAAAGACAGCGTCGCGGTGCCGAAGTAATGCACGTGAACATCACCGGGACGCAAAAACTGCGCGTATTTGAAGTGGTGAAATTCGAGGTTGGCCAGGCTATGGCACATGTTGTCTTCACCGCTGAGAAATTCCTTTTCCCAAATCGTTTCGCCATTGCGTTTGATGCGGCTGGTGCCGACCAGATGCTTGGGTAGCTCTCCGACGCGCAGCTCCGGACCGTAGGAGCAACTGCGCAGTTTCGAATGGGCGAGGTACAGGTAGTTGCGCCGTTCCATCACATGGTCGGAGAACTCATTGCCCAATGCATAACCGACGCGGTACGGCTGGCCGTCGTCGCCAATCACGTAGAGGCCGGTCAGCTCAGGTTCTTCACCGGCGTCTTCGGCAAATGGCGGCACCGGGAAGTCCGCACCGGGGCGCACGACGATGCTGCCATCGCCCTTGTAGAACCATTCCGGTTGCGCGCCGACCTGCCCGGCCGCTGGTTTTCCGCCCTCAAGGCCCCATTTGAATATGCGCATGGTGTCGGTCATGCCGGCTTCGACTTCACCGTCATGCTGGTGCATTTTGTCTCGTGCCGAGGCGCTGCCCAGATGAGTCAGGCCGGTGCCGCTGATCAGGCAATGGGCCGGGTCTTCATGGTCCAGCGGCGGCAGGACCTTGCCCTGCTGCAGCAGCGTCGCGTAATCCGGTCCCGGTTCGGTGCCGCGCAAGGCGACTTCCTCTTGCAGATTGCGTTGCGCACGAATCGCCGCGAGTGCCAGTTCGCGGGTGCTGCGGGTATCGCGCACCAGCAGAATCTGCGCCCCGGCGACCAGGCCGACCTGACGCTCGCCCTCAGTGTTTTCAAATTGAATCAGGTGCATGGTGTGCCTCCAATCAGTCAACCGAACGCCGCCCGAAAGCGGCGCTTGAAGGTCATTCGATGATGTTGAAATCGCTCAGGTACTCATCGGAGATTTCCAGGCCCAGGCCCGGTTTGTTGTCGTCGAGCTGGATGTAGCCGTTGACCGGTTGTGGCTCGCCCTTGAACACGTAGTAGAAGAGTTCGTTGCCGACTTCGACATCGAACACCGGGAAGAACTCGGCCATCGGCGAAGCGGTGGTGGACATGGTCAGATGATAGTTGTGCATCTGCCCGGCATGAGGAATCACCGGCACCGACCAGGCTTCGGCCATGGCGTTGATCTTGCGCGCGGCGGTGATGCCGCCGACGCGGTTGGTGTCGTACTGGATGACGTCGACAGCGCGGCGTTCCAGCAGGTCCTTGAAGCCGTATGAGGTGAACTCATGCTCGCCGCCAGAGATCGGCATGATCCCCATTTTTTTCAGTTCGATGTAGCCCTCGATGTCGTCGGCGATCACCGGTTCTTCGAGCCAGCGCGGCTCGAACTCGGCCAGTTTCGGCAACATGCGGCGCGCATATTCCAGGGTCCAGCCCATGTAGCATTCGAGCATGATGTCGACGTCAGGGCCGGCCAGTTCACGCAAGGCACGTACTTGTTCGATGTTGCGGCGCATGCCTGCCGGGCCGTCTTTCGGGCCGTAGCCGAAGCGCATTTTCAGCGCGGTAAAACCCTGGTTCAGATAGCCCTGGGCTTCTTCGAGGAACAGGTCGAGATTGTCGTTGGCGTAGAGCTTGGACGCGTAGGTCCAGATCTTTTCCTTGGTGCGCCCGCCGAGCAGTTTGAATACCGGCTTGTTCACCGCTTTGCCCATGATGTCCCAGATGGCGATGTCGATCGCCGAGATCGCCGCCATGCCGATGCCTTTGCGGCCCCAGGCGTGGCTCTGGCGGTACATCTTCTGCCAGATGTATTCGTTGTCGAACGGGTCTTCGCCAATGGCGATCGGTGCCAGGTAAGTGTCGATGATTTCCTTGGCCACACGCGGCGCCAGGGCGCAGTTACCGATGCCGACAAGACCGGTATCAGTCTCGACTTCCACCACCAGCCAACCGTGGAAACGGAACGAACCCATGGCGTCACCGCGCTCGAACAGGATGTCGCTGGCGTTGGTGCAGAAGTGCGCTTGAGGTGGAACGACTTTGCCTTTCCACTCGAAAACGCGGGTACGGATCGCTTTGATTTTCATGAATACAGTTCCTTGGGCTGCCGGATTCTTGTAGTTGTCGGTCGTGTGCGCAGAGCTTTTTTCAGATGGGCTCCTGCATTCGATGGACCGACTTTAGCCAGCGCCCGGGGGCTGCGGATAATCACTTATGCACATCCGTCGATAACCTGGGGTGATAGCAAAAACAGGTTATTGAGTGGATAACGTTATCGGCCAAACACAAATAACTGTGGGAGCGGGCTTGCCCGCGATGGCGGTCTGACAGTCACTATCAAGGTGTCTGTGCTGACGCTATCGCGGGCAAGCCCGCTCCCACAGGGGATTTATGCTGCTTTGGAAATCCGGGTTCAGTGCCGGTTGCTTCCCATACGGCAAGCAATCTCGAACGCCTGACGCGTCGCGCCGACGTTCGCCTTGCCCTGCCCTGCGATGTCGAATGCGGTGCCGTGGGCCGGGGTGGTGATCGGGATCGGCAAGCCGCCCTGTACCGTCACGCCACGAGAGAAGCCCATCAGTTTGATCGCGATCTGGCCCTGGTCGTGATACATGGTGACGACCGCGTCAAAGGCACTGGCATCGCCCTGGACCTTGAGGAAAATCGTGTCTCCCGGATACGGGCCTTCCGCAGCAATTCCCAACGCCTGCGCAGAGCGTACAGCCGGGCCGATGATGTCCAGCTCTTCGCGGCCGAACGAGCCGTTGTCACCGTTGTGCGGGTTCAAGCCGCAGACGCCAATGCGCGGTTTCTCCAGGCCGTTGCGCTTGAGCGCTGTATCGATCAGTTGTATCGCTTCCACCACCCGCTGCTGACTGAGCAGGCCCGAGACTTCGGCCAGCGCTACGTGGGACGTCACTCGGGAAGTCCACAAATTGTCGAGCACATTGAATTCGCAGAACGGTCCGTGGAAACCCAGCAGCTCGGCGAACCAGTGCAACTCGTCGTTATGCGCCATGCCGGCCATGTGCAACGAGGTCTTGTTCAGCGGTCCGAACAGGATCGCGTCGGTGGTCCCCGCTTCGGTCAGGCGCAAGGCCTTTTCCAAAGTATCGAGGCTGTATCGACCACCAATCACACTGGCTTCGCTGCGCGGGAATTCACCAACGGTGTCACCACGAAAGTCATAGAACAGCGGCGTGTCATCGACAAACTCCAACTGCTCCAGCGACTCCACGCGCCGATAAGGAAATTCGGTGCCGGCGATGCGCATGCCGCGACGCATTTCCGCCTCGTCGGCAATCAGGATCACGTTGGCCTTGTTGCGCACTTCAGGCTCGGCGAGCAGACGTGCGATCAACTCAGGACCGATGCCCGCCGGGTCACCAAGAACCATGGCGATGGTGGATTTTTTCATGCTTCACTCCTCAAGGGTTCAGGCCACGCCCGGTCAATGGCGCAAGGCTCGCAGCGATAAACGCGCTGCGCATTGCTGTAGAACAGTCGCTCCTGATCGGCCAACGGCAGATCGGCGACGATGGATTTGAAACCGCTGTAGATGTCATCGAACGAGCCGCACAGGCTGTCCACCGGAAAGTTACTGGCAAACATCGCCCGGTCGGCTCCGAACATGGCGATCACTTCACGCACGATCCAGGCATTGTCTTTGGCGCGCCAGCGTTGGCCGCCCTGCCCCAGGCCGGAAATCTTCACCTGCACGTTCGGCCACTGGGCCAGCCGCGCCATCGCCAGGCGCCAACCGGCAAGTCCTTCGCCGCTGCGGTCGTTGGGCAACCCGGCGTGGTTGAGAATCAGAGTGATGCCGGGAAAATCCCGGGCCAACCGTTCGGCTTCGTGCAGGTTCCACCAGGGTGTCTGCAAATCGAAATGCAGACCCAAACCTTCAAGTGCGGCGTAATTGCGGCGCCAATGCTCGTCGCTCATCAGGCTGCGCAGGCGCCCGACCTGCTCCGGCGCGGTCGGGCCGCCGGGCTTGTGGCGAACACTGCGTACGCACTTGAAACTGGCCTGTTCGGTCAGCACATCGATAGCGTCCGGATGATCGAGCCAGGCTTGCGCGACGATTGCATTCGGCACGCCATAACGGGCGGCCAGTTGCTCGATGAAACGGGTTTCGCCAATCGGGTCCTGCGGGTTCCATTCGGTCTCGACGTACACCGTTTGCACGACGTTGTGCGAACCTGCATCGGCGAAGTAATCCTCGGGAAAATAGCGGCGCTTGATCGCGCTGTAGTCACCGTAGCGAAACGGGATATTGGCTTCGGGAGCGAGCCACGGGTGATCGTTGAGGATCGGGTCCCAGAAATGATGATGGGCGTCGATGATCGGGCCGTTCCATAACGGATTAGTCATGGCGCACCTCATCCAGACTGATAAACAACGTCGCCAGCACGAACACCGCCGAGCACGCTGCGAAGAACCCCAGCACCGGGGCAAAACCACCGGACATTTGCAGGATCACGCCCACCAGGATCGGCACCGCGATGCCGCCGATGCTGCCGGCCATGTTCATTACACCGCCGATCAAACCGACCCGCGCCGGTGCTGCCAGCAGCGCCGGGAAACTCCAGTAGAGGCTGCCCCACATCAGGAAAAACGCGGTCATGGCCAACAACGCCACTGCCGCAAAAGGATTGCTCAGGGTCGGCAGTAACAGGAACGCGCCGAGCGCTACCAGACCGGAAAACGCCAGCAGGCTCTTGACCGCCACTGCGCGACTCACGCCTTTGCGGATCAAGCCGTCGCAAAGGAAACCACCGGTCAACGAACCCAGCGCACCGCAGACGAAAATCACAAATGTCGCCGCGCCAATGCCCTTGATATCAAACCCGCGAGCCTGGGACAGATAGCTCGGCCCCCAGGTCAGCAGACCGAAATACACCATCGCCCAACTGGCCCGGCCGATCAGCAAACCGCTCAGGGAACGGGCAGCGATGCCCAAGCCTTTGACCGGTGCACGTGCGGCTTCGGCGGCGGGTGTGGCGCGTCCGGCGTTGATTTTCGCAAGCTCCGGTTCATTGACTTGCGGATGGCTGGCCGGGTCATCACGCAGATAACGCCGCGCCAGCCACGCCAACACCAGAGTCGCGATACCGGCAATGACAAAAGCCAACCGCCAGGAGTCCAGAGACGCAATCAAGTAGGCAATGATCAACCCGCCCAGCGCCACACCGAGCGGGCTGCCGCTGTCCATCAGCACCGCGCCGCGACTGCGTTCGCCGGGCGCGAGCCACAGGGAGATCAGCTTGCCGCCCGACGGGAACAACGGTGCTTCGGCGGCGCCCAACGCAACCCGCGCAAACAGCAATGACAAGCCGCCGGTGGCAAACGCCGCCAACACCTGGAAAGTGCCCCACAACCCGGTGGACCAACTGATGACGCGGTGCGGACCGAAACGGTCGATCATCCAGCCGCCAGGAATCTGCAACAACGCGTAGGCCCAGAAAAAGCTGCTGAGGATCAGGCCCTGCATGCTCGGTGACAGCGAGAATTCATTGGCGATGGTCGGCATCGCGATGGACAGCGACACCCGGTCGATCAGGTTGACCATGGTCAGCGCGAAAATGATCGCGAAGATCCGCCAGCGAACATTGCTGGCCTTGGCGGTTGCAGCCAGCGGTTTCGCCGCCGCTGCGGACGGAGCGTCTGCGCCGGGCAGATGCAGGGAAGCACTGGGACGAGCCATGGTGCGTACCTCGTTTTATTATTTTTGTGGAGACTGCAGCGCCACTTCATTGCGGCGGTTTGTGAGCACTATCGAAGGCTCAGCGATAACCGTCTAATCAAAACTTGAAATCGGGTGATAGCCACGGGTTATGTCATGCCCTGCTTTCAACGAGCTTTCAACGTCGGCACGCACCACTCTGTAGGAGTGAGCCGGCTCGCGATGGTTTGAAACGAAAACGTGTGTTTCCGGAATCAGCGCGCTGCTCTTGCGTCCATCGCGAGCAGGCTCGCTCCTACAGAAGTACTGCTTCGTTCGCCTAGCTATAACCCCAGGCTATCGGTGTATGTATTGTTTTGACTAGACGCGGCGACGGCACGTTCCCACACTCAGGCCAGGCTTGCGGCTTCACAGCGCAGACAAGTCCACTCATAACAAATACAAAAACGAGGCTCTTCCATCATGCGAAATGCATTCGTCCGTCGCACTTCCCGTCTGTTTCTTGGCTGCACCCTGGTCGCCGCTGGCGCGCTCCCTCTGCTCGCTCAAGCAGCCTGGCAACCGGACAAAAACGTCGAAATCGTCGTAGCCGGCGGCCCCGGTGGCGGCACCGACCAACTCGGTCGGCTGATCCAGTCGATCATCACCACCCACAAGCTGCTCGACGTCAACACCATCGTGCTCAACAAGGGCGGCGGCAACGGCGCCGAAGCGTTCCTCGACATGAAGATGAACAAGGGCGATGCCGAAAAACTGGTGATCGGCACCAACAACATTTACCTGCTGCCACTGGTGTCCAAGCTTGGCTACCAATGGCAGGAGCTGACACCGATTGCCGCCGTGGCCGAAGACGACTTCATCCTCTGGAGCTACAAGGGCGCGCCGTGGAAGGACGCAAAAAGCTTCTACGAAGCGGTCAAGGCCGACCCGTCGAACCTGCGCATGGGCGGCAGCCAGTCCAAGGACGTCGACCAGACCCTGACCCTGCTGCTCAACCAGACCACCAACAGCAAACTGGTGTACATCCCGTTCAAGAGCGGCAGCGAAGCCGCGACCCAACTGGCCGGCAAACACATCGCCGCCAACGTCAACAACCCCAGCGAAAGCATCAGCCAATGGCGCGGCGACCAGGTCGAACCGCTCTGCGTCTTCAGTAAAGAGCGCATGGCCTACACTGAAAAAGTCGCCGGCGACAAATCCTGGGCCGATGTTCCGACCTGTCATGAACAAGGCCTGGGCATCGATCAATACCGCTTCCCGCGCACTGTGTTCATGCCCGGCGATATCAGCGCTGAACAACGGGCGTTTTACGTCGAGCTGATGCGCAAAGTCACCCAGACCGATGAGTTCAAGGCCTACGTGAAGCAGAACGCATTGGTGCCAACCTTCCTCGAAGGCGAACCGCTGACCGCCTACATCGAAAAAGACACCGCCCGCGTTACCCCGGTATTCAAAGAAGCCGGCTGGCTGAAAAACTGAAGTTGCCAGGGCCGCTCGCCCAAGGGCGGCCGTCACCTGCTGGAGGTGTTTCATGTCCCATTCTTCGGATTCACCGGCGCTGGTCGGCACCCGTTGGGTCGAACTCGGCCTGGCGTTGTTCACCACCCTGATTGGCGTCGTGGTGATGTTCGGCAGCGTCGAACAAGGCATCGGTTGGGGTGATGCCGGCCCCGAGCCGGGTTACTTCCCCTTTTACATCGGCCTGATGCTGAGCGCCGCGAGCGTAGCCAATGGCGTGCTGACCCTGGTGCGCTGGAAAGTAATGAGCGTCGCGTTCGTCAGTCGCAGTGCTTTCAAACAAGTGATGTCGGTGTTCGTGCCGATTGCGCTGTTCGTCGGGGCGATGCCGTTCACCGGCATTTACATCGCTTCGGCGGCGTTCATTGCCTGGTTCATGTGGCGTGACAAAGTTCGCGCCAAGCCTTATGGCAAGTTGATGATCGGCAGCGTGTCCCTCGGCGCGGTGCTGGCCAGCTACCTGATTTTCGCGTTGTGGTTCAAGGTGCCGCTGGATGCCGGCCCAATGGGCGACTGGATTGCCCTGGCCGGGAGAAATTTCAAATGAGCGAATTCGATTCCCTGCTGCAAGGCATGAACCTGATCCTGACCCCGGGCCATATCGGCCTGATGGTGATCGGCGTGCTGCTGGGCATTCTGGTCGGCGTCCTGCCCGGCCTCGGTGCCCCCAATGGCGTGGCGTTGCTGCTGCCACTGACGTTCACCATGTCGCCGGTGTCGGCGATCATTCTGCTGTCGTGCATGTATTGGGGCGCGCTGTTCGGTGGCTCGATCACCTCGATCCTGTTCAACATACCCGGTGAACCCTCATCGGTGGCGACCACGTTCGACGGCTATCCGATGGCCCGCGAAGGCCGCGCCGCCGAAGCCCTGACCGCCGCGTTCAGCTCGGCGCTGATCGGTGCCCTGTGCGGCGTATTGTTGCTGACATTCCTGTCGACGAAGATTGCCGCGTTCGCCATGTCGTTCAGTTCGCCGGAGTTCTTCGCGGTGTACCTGTTGGCGTTCTGCACCTTCATCGGCATGAGCAAGAACCCGCCGCTGAAAACCGTGGTGGCGATGATGATCGGTTTCGCCATGGCGGCGGTCGGTATGGACACTGTTTCGGGCAACCTGCGCCTGACCTTCGACCAACCGATCCTGATGACCGGCATCAGTTTTGAAGTGGCGGTGATCGGCCTGTTCGGCATCGGTGAAATCCTCTGCACCGTGGAGGAAGGCCTGGTGTTCCGTGGCGAACACGCGCGCATTACACCAATGGTGATTTTGCGCACCTGGGCCAAGTTGCCGCGCTACTGGTGGACGATTGTGCGCAGCACGCTGGTCGGTTGCTGGATGGGCATCACGCCTGGCGGGCCGACTGCGGCATCGTTCATGAGCTACAGCCTGGCGCGGCGTTTCTCGAAGAACCGCGAGAACTTCGGCAAAGGCGAAATCGAAGGCGTGATCGCCCCCGAAACTGCCGACCACGCGGCCGGCACCAGCGCTCTGCTGCCGATGCTGACCCTGGGCATTCCAGGTTCGGCCACCGCTGCGGTGATGCTTGGCGGCTTGATGATCTGGGGCCTGCACCCTGGGCCGACGCTGTTCGTCGAGCAGCACGATTTTGTCTGGGGCCTGATCGCCAGCATGTACTTGGGCAACGTGGTGAGCCTGATCGTGGTGTTGGCCACCGTGCCGCTGTTCGCCTCGATCCTGCGCATTCCGTTTTCTATCATTGCGCCGATCATCATCATGGTGTGCGCCATCGGTGCGTACTCGGTGCACAACTCGTTTTTCGACGTGGTGCTGATGCTGGGCTTCGGTGCGCTGGGTTATCTGTTCAAGAAACTCGGCTACCCGATTGCGCCGCTGGTGTTGGCGGCGGTGCTGGGCGACAAAGCAGAAGATGCGTTCCGTCAGTCGATGCTGTTCTCGGACGGGCAACTGGGGATTTTCTGGTCCAACCCATTGGTCGGCAGCCTGACCACTGCGGCGCTGCTGATGCTGTTCTGGCCGTTGATTTCCAAGGCGCTGAGCGCGCTGTTGGGCCTGCGCAAATCCCAGGTCGCCAAGGCAAAATCGATGCTGTGACACAGCAATGCTGGCAACGCCTGACATTTGTTGTCAGGCTTGCCGCAGACTTTCTTGCGAGCGCGGCCCATGACCCGAATTCCTGTTGCCAATGTGATCCACAGTCGACTGCGTCTGCGCCAACTGCGGTTGATGCTGGCGTTGCAGGAATTCGGCTCGCTGCGCCGCGCTGCCGATCACATCGGCATGACCCAACCCGCCGCCACCAAAATGCTGCACGAAGCCGAGGACTTGCTCGGTGTCGAACTCTTCGAACGCCTGCCCCGTGGCATGCGCTCTACCCCGTTCGGGGAAACCGTCATCTACTACGCGCGCATGGTCTTCGCCGAACTCAGCGGCATGCGCGAAGAACTGGTGGCGCTTGAATCCGGCAACCTTGGCCGGGTCGCGGTCGGCGCTATTCCGGCACTCGCATCGGGCCTGCTGACCCGCACCATCGCGACCTTGAAACAAAGCCATCCACGGTTGTCCATGAGCATTCAGGTCGATACCAGCGACGTGCTGGTGCAGGCGCTTTTACAGGATCAACTGGACATCGTATTGGGGCGGATTCCTCCAGGTGCCCGTGCCGAAGAGCTGCTGTTCGACAGTCTCGGTGAAGAGGCTTTGTGCGTGATTGCAGGGGCACAGCATCCGTTGGCTAAAGCCACGCAATTGAGCTGGGCCGAATTGCAGAATATGACCTGGGTGCTGCAACAGCATCCGAGCCCTATGCGCGCGATCATCAATCAGGTGTTCCACAACGCGCGGGTCGACATCCCCAGCAGCATCGTCGAAACCACATCGATCATGACCTTGCTCTCGCTGATACAGCAGACCGACATGCTCGGCGTCACGCCGGTATCGGTGGTTGAGGATTATCCGGGGCGTGACCTGCTGGCGGTGTTGCCGATCAAGTTCGAGGCTCGATTGCCACCGTATGGCTTGATCACCCGCCGACATCGCATTCAATCTTCGGCGATGCAGGCGTTCATGAACTCGGTGCGGGCCGAGCATGCGCTGAGCAAATAAAAAAGGCCCGGAGTCATGCTCCGGGCCTTTGTCGCTTTACGCCGTTTTACGGAATACAAACACCAGACCGACGATGATCAACAGCATGCCGAGCATGCTAAGCGTCGCCAATCGGTTGCCGAAAAACAGGTAGTCCATCACCGCTGTCACCGCAGGCACGAGGTAAAACAGACTGGTGACATTCACCAGATTGCCACGGGCAATCAAGCGATACAGCAGCAAAGTCGCCAACACCGACACCACCAACCCCATCCACAGCACCGGTACGACAAAACCGACGCTGTGCTCGAAGTAAAACGGCTGGAACGGCACGAAGATCCCGCAGAGCAACAGCCCGGCGAGGTACTGCACAGGCAGCGTGCCGAGAGGATTGTCGGTGATGCGCTTTTGCATGATCGAGCCGAACGTCATGCTCGCCAGCGCCAGCAAACCAAAAAGCATCCCGGCCAACGACATACCGGCCAGGCCGATGCCCTGATAGACCACCATGATCAACCCGGCCAAACCCAGTGACAGGCCGAACATCCGGCTCCAGGAACGCTGTCTCTCCATCAGCACCACGGTGAGAATCGGTTGCACCCCCATGATCGTCGCCATCACCCCAGGCGTCACTTTGAGGTCGAGCGCCAGCAGATAGAAAATCTGATAAGCCCCCAGCAACACCACGCCCGTGGCCATCGCATACAGCATCGGCCTGCCGCCCTTGGGCAATTTCAGTTTGAACAACGGCACCAGCAGCACCAGACCGCACAAGGCGATGACGAAGCGAAACAACAGAAACGCAAAGGGTGATGCGTGGGCCAGGCCCCATTTGGAGAAGATCGCCCCGCTGCTCCACAGCAAGACGAAAAGGCTCGTGGATGCGGCCGCGAGCGCAGATTTTTTCGAAAGGACAAACATGAATACCACCTGTAGTCAGGCAAAAAGCCAACTCAGCCGAAGCTGAAATTCAGTTGTTTTCAGGTGTGCGCGGGGTTCAGCAGAAAATGCTGATCAGCCCGAAACGCCAACACCCGGCGGCGAGACCACCGCGCAAACCGGCGTGCGACTGACAGGAGGGGGGTAATGACTGATCTGCCCCGGCTGCTGATTCCCGCACGGCACGACGCTAGCGTTGACCGCTGAATCGACTACCGCGTTGATGTGGGATGCAGGCATTGGGCTGATCTTTATTTGGGGGATAAAAAAGTGAGTCCTGAAACTCACTGTGCGCCGACTATAACCAGTGGGCGACATGGTTTGCAATGAGTTGGTCAAAGGGCCAGTAACGACAGGCGGGAGGGTGCTGTCTAGGATTGAGATTAACTGCGACGCACGGCGAGGGAGACATGGAATGCAAGAGATCACATGCCGAGGGAACGGACTCATCTTCGATATCAGTTGTACAGGTCACAGGCAAGAAAGCTCGTTGACGCCAGCATTGCTCAACTACCACTCGAACTGGGACGGGCCGACCCTACCGCTCGCGATTTATCAAAGGTGCGTTTTGAACCCATTGACGCCCAAGCGCTGAAAGCTTTTGAGCAATGGGAAGATCCACATTTTTCATGGAATGAAGTCATTGGATGGAAAGCACGAGAACCGTTGGCTTTGGATATTGCCATTTGGTTTGACGGCGAACTCTGCGGTATGTGCTTTGCAAATCCAAACAATAGTCGACAACGAATCCGCATCGTACGACTGGAAGGACGTCCGATGGAGGCACATCCTTTGAAGAACCGTATTGCGACACTGGCGATTTTAGTCATTGAGCAGTACGCGCAATTCATTGGAAGTCGATTTATTAATGTACAGGAACCGCAGGAAGGCGCGGTTGCAATTTATCAACAGCTTGGCTTTGACTTTGATATACAAGGTCGGCTTGTCAAAACCCTGGAGAGCCTTGTATCTTGACGACTGCTCAATTAATGATCAGACACGGAGGGAAAATGCGCAAAACCTCTAAAAAGCTCCCGCTATGTAAAGGATCGCGCCCTACGGAAAACAAGGGCAAATTTACTGGACTCACAGCTAGTCAGCGGAACCTTCTACAAGTTCTCATAACGGGAACCGATGCCGAAGAACCTAGCCTTCTCGCGGGTCGCCCTTAAAATTCGCACAAAAAAGCCGCTCCCAAGGAGCGGTTTTTTATTGCTGACATTACCCAAACAACCAGTACCCCAACAACGCCAGCACCACCACCGCCAACACCGGCCGCAGCACGCGATAAGCCTTGGGATTACGGCGCTTCCACTGTTTGACGGCACCACTGATTTTGTCGCTGGAGTTCTTGCTCCACGCATACGCCTGATTGATTCCGCCAACACGCTCGTCATCGAGGTTTTGCGGTGCGGTGGCGCGGCCCAAAAAAGCACTGATCGAACGGTTGATGCGCGTCATCAGGCGATTGCTCAGCGGTCGCTCGATGTCACAAAACAGGATGACCCGGGTCTGGTCGGTTTCGTTCTTGACCCAGTGCACATAGGTCTCGTCGAACATCACATCTTCGCCATCGCGCCAGGCGTAAACCTGACCGTCGACAAAAATGCGGCAATCATCGGAATTGGGGGTCGACAGGCCCAGGTGATAGCGCAGGGAACCGGCGAACGGGTCGCGGTGCGGGTTGAGGTGGCTGCCGCCCGGAAGCAGCGCAAACATGGCGCCTTTGACGTTGGGAATGCTGCTGACCAGTGCCACGGTCTTCGGGCATAGCAGCTCGGCCGATGGCAATGGTTTGTCGTACCACTTGAGGTAGAAACGCTTCCAGCCTTTCTTGAAGAACGAACCGAAACCGGCGTCGTTGTTCTTTTCGGCGGCGCGGATGTAGCCCTCGTCGAACAAGTGCATCGCTTCGTCGCGGATGGCTTCCCAGTTGTTCTTGAGCACATCCAGCTCAGGGAATCTGTTTCGGTCCAGATAGGGCTTGGAGGGCACGCTGGAAAACATGTACATCAAGGCGTTGTAAGGTGCAAATAGCGCAGAGTGGTTTACGAACTGACGCAGAACCGGCAAACGGGCCTTGCCACGTAAATGCACATAGAGGGTGCTGCCGAGAAACAGCAACAACAACGACGCCTTAGCGGCAAAGGATAAAGTCATCTACGGCTCCTTGGTAACAGACACGTTGCACAACGCCATTTACCCGACGTCGCTGTTGGCATGATAAACATTGCCAACCAAGGGAAAAACCCGTCTAAACCAACATTCAGTGTTAACGATTGCGCAACAACGCATTAGTTAACACAACGCGCCTGAACGCGGGCTGACCTGAATCAGCCCTGATGGGGAAGGCATTTACGCCCTTCTCCACCATCGCCCGAAACCTGACCGTTACTGCTGGTTCTCCTGCTCCGTAAACAGGTCGCTGAACAACATGCTCGACAAGTAACGCTCACCGGAATCCGGCAAGATCACCACGATGGTCTTGCCCTGCATTTCCGGTGTCTCGGCCAGCCGCACCGCCACCGCCATCGCCGCACCGCAGGAGATGCCGCATAGAATCCCTTCTTCCTGCATCAAACGCAGTGCCATGGCCTTGGACTCTTCGTCGCTGACCAATTCCACCCGATCAACGATAGACAGGTCCAGGTTCTTCGGCACGAAACCGGCACCGATACCCTGGATTTTGTGCGGGCTCGGCTTGATCTCTTCGCCGGCCAGCGCTTGGGTAATCACCGGCGATACGATCGGCTCCACCGCCACCGAGATGATCGGTTTGCCTTGGGTATTCTTGATATACCGCGAGACGCCGGTAATGGTTCCGCCAGTTCCGACGCCTGCCACCAAAACATCCACTGCGCCGTCCGTATCGTTCCAGATTTCCGGACCGGTGGTTTTTTCGTGGATGGCCGGGTTGGCCGGGTTATCGAATTGCGCCGGCATGAAATATTTGGACGGATCGCTGGCAACGATTTCGCCTGCTTTCTCGATCGCGCCCTTCATGCCCTTGGCCGGTTCCGTCAGTACCAGTTCCGCGCCCAGCGCCTTGAGCACCTTGCGTCGCTCGATGCTCATGGAAGAAGGCATGGTCAGCATCAGTTTGTAGCCCCGCGCGGCCGCGACGAAGGCCAGGCCGATACCGGTATTGCCGGAGGTGGGCTCGACAATGGTCATGCCTGGCTTGAGTTTGCCGGTGCTTTCGGCATCCCAGATCATGTTCGCGCCGATACGGCACTTGACCGAGTAACCGGGGTTGCGCCCTTCGATCTTCGCCAGGATGGTCACACCACGCGGGGCGATGCGGTTGATCTGCACCAGCGGTGTATTGCCGATGGAATGGGCGTTGTCAGCGAAAATACGGCTCATGGCTGGGTCCTTAACGACAGCATTGAAATAGGGCATCAAGGTAAGCCTCTTGCACTTGGGCGTCCAGTCAGGTCGAACGTCCGGTTACCAGCGCAGTCAATGGTTTTAGATCGCCAGAGATTTGCCACTATGAAACGTCGTTACAGCTGGCCGCTGTGGACCTTCGCCGGCCTCGTTGTGCTGCTGATTGCCCTGCACTTCGCCCTGCCCTACCTGGTGCGCGACTACCTCAATGACAGGCTGGCGGACATGGGCGACTACCGCGGCCAGATCACCGATGTGGACCTGGCACTGTGGCGCGGCGCCTATAAAATCAATGGCCTGAAAATCGTCAAGGTCGATGGCAAGGTACCGGTGCCGTTCGTCAATGCGCCGTTGATCGACCTTTCCGTCAGTTGGCATTCGCTCTGGTACGACCACGCGGTTGTGGCCGAAGTCCAGTTCATCAATCCCGAGGTGAATTTCGTCGACGGCGGCGCGAACAAACAGAACTCACAAACCGGTCAGGGCACCGACTGGCGTGCACAATTGGGAAAACTGCTGCCCATCACCCTGAACGAAGTGCGGATAAATGACGGCAAGATCAGCTTTCGCAATTTCAATTCGAAACCACCGGTGAACATGAACGCCACCCAGGTCGACGCAAGCATTTACAACCTGACCAACGTCGTCGACACCGAAGGCAAACGCGACGCCCGTTTCGAAGGCAAGGCGATGTTGCTGGGGCATGCGCCACTGGAAAGCACTGCGACGTTCGATCCGCTGAGCAATTTCGAAGAGTTCGAATTTCGTCTGCGGGCCAAGGACATCGAGCTTAAACGCATGAACGACTTCGCCTCGGCCTACGGCAAATTCGACTTCAACGCCGGCCACGGCGACGTGGTGATCGAAGCCAAAGCCAACAAGGGTCGACTCACCGGCTACATCAAACCGCTGCTGCGCGATGTGGATGTCTTCAACTGGCAGCAGGATGTGCAAAACGAGAAAAAGGGCTTGTTCCGATCGGTGTGGGAAGCCCTCGTCGGCGGCACCGAAACCGTGTTGAAAAACCAGGGTAAAAACCAGTTCGCCACGCGGGTTGAACTCAGCGGTAGCGTCCACCAGCAAAATATCAGCGCGTTCGAAGCGTTTTTGCAGATTTTGCGCAATGGTTTCGTTCAGGCGTTCAACGCGCGGTATGAACGGCCGAAACCGGATGATGGTTAACGTTTGCGCGTGACGGTGTACCGCCCGGTCTCTTCCGCTGCCCTTGGCGAGTTCGCTTGCAGTTGCAGAAAGTCCCAGCCGAGACAGGCCAGAGCCAAGGATCGCGGCACAGCTTCCCGACCGCTGCTGTAGCGAGTGATGCTGCGGGTGCTGACCCCCAACGCCTCGGCGGCCTGATTCAGTGGCAGGCCGGTGCGAGCGCGCCAATCGATGAAGATCCGGGTATTTTCGTCGGACGCGTTTTGCGCGAGTGCATCCAGATACAAGGTGTCGGCGCCGATCTGGATATCCACCTCGGGCCATTCGACGCACCAGCCATCATCACCGAGCTCTGCGACCTCGAAAGCGCTTCCCTGCAATGGTTGTAACCCGGGAAAGGCTTGCAGGTCATGGCTCAAATCAAGGGTCAGTTGTTGGCCGTCAATGAAGGTCAGCGCCAGTCGGTAATCTGGCAATGCCTGCACCGCCGACAACCTGGGTCGCTTCATGGGTAACATTGTTTCCAATCCTCCAGCAATTGCGTCTGATGGGCCCTGACCCAATCCAGCGCTTCCTTGATGATCAGCGGCGGCGCCTTGCCCATCATCACCTCGACGGTTTCCAGGCTCAGCATGACATCCAGCCCGCCACCGGTCAGATGAACATGGGGCGGCGGATGATCCTTCTCCCGCAACTGAATGCGATACGTATCTCGAAATCGGTACTTAGTAGACATGCCTCGCAAGCTATCGCCAATATGGCGATAGCTCAATACTGGCCACGCGCCGAGACTGAGTCAAGATGTGACGCTCCATTCAGAGACTGAATAAGCCGTCTGCGTTCACAGTCGACCGGGCAGCGCGTTATAGTCGGGGCTGACCATTTTATTGCGCCCCGCCCTGCCTCGTTCAGGTCGGCGTTACCGTTCGAGGATTAGCAGATGAAGTTCGAAGGCACCCAGGCCTACGTCGCCACCGATGACCTGAAGCTGGCGGTCAACGCCGCCATCACCCTGGAGCGGCCGTTGCTGGTCAAGGGCGAACCGGGGACCGGCAAGACCATGCTCGCCGAGCAACTGGCCGAATCCTTTGGCGCCAAGCTGATTACCTGGCACATCAAATCCACCACCAAGGCCCATCAAGGCCTGTACGAGTACGACGCGGTCAGCCGCCTGCGCGATTCGCAGCTGGGCACGGAAAAGGTCCACGACGTTCGCAACTACCTGAAAAAAGGCAAGCTCTGGGAAGCGTTCGAGTCCGAAGAGCGGGTGATCCTGCTGATCGACGAAATCGACAAGGCCGACATCGAGTTCCCCAACGACCTGCTGCAAGAACTCGACAAGATGGAGTTCTACGTTTACGAGATCGACGAGACCATCAAGGCCAAGAAACGCCCAATCATCATCATTACCTCCAACAACGAGAAAGAGCTGCCGGACGCCTTCCTGCGCCGCTGCTTCTTCCATTACATCGCCTTCCCGGATCGCACCACGATGCAGCGGATTGTCGACGTGCACTACCCGGACATCAAGAAAGACCTGGTCAGCGAAGCGCTGGACGTGTTCTTCGATGTGCGCAAAGTGCCGGGCCTGAAGAAGAAGCCATCGACCTCCGAACTGGTGGACTGGCTGAAGCTGCTGATGGCCGACAACATCGGTGAAGCGGTGCTGCGTGAACGCGATCCAACCAAGGCCATCCCGCCGCTGGCCGGCGCGTTGGTGAAAAACGAACAGGACGTGCAACTGCTGGAGCGTCTGGCGTTCATGAGCCGTCGCGGCACCCGCTAAGAGGCTGATGCCATGCTGCTCAACCTGTTCAATGAAATGCGCGCAGCTAAGGTGCCGGTCTCGGTGCGTGAACTGCTGGACCTGATCAACGCGCTGAAACAGCGCGTGACCTTCGCCGACATGGACGAGTTTTACTACCTGTCCCGGGCGATTCTGGTGAAGGACGAGAAGCATTTCGACAAGTTCGACCGAGCCTTCGGTGCCTATTTCAACGGTCTGGAAAAACTCGACGATCATCTTCAGGCGTTAATTCCCGAAGACTGGCTGCGCAAGGAGTTCGAGCGTTCGCTGACCGACGAAGAGCGCGCGGCGATCCAGTCCCTGGGCGGCCTCGACAAGCTGATCGAAGAATTCAAGAAACGCCTGGAAGAACAGAAGGAACGCCATGCCGGTGGCAACAAATGGATCGGCACCGGAGGCACCAGCCCGTTCGGTTCCGGCGGTTTCAACCCGGAAGGCATTCGGGTCGGCGATGCCGGCAAGCGTCAGGGCAAAGCGGTCAAGGTCTGGGACCAGCGCGAATACAAGAACCTCGACGATTCGGTCGAATTGGGCACGCGCAACATCAAGGTCGCCCTGCGCCGCTTGCGCAAGTTCGCTCGCCAGGGTGCGGCGGAAGAACTGGACATCGACGGCACCATCGACCACACCGCCAAGGATGCGGGGCTGCTGAATATTCAGATGCGGCCGGAGCGGCGCAACACCGTCAAGCTGTTGCTGTTGTTCGACATTGGCGGTTCGATGGATGCTCACGTGAAGATCTGCGAAGAGCTGTTCTCGGCCTGCAAGACCGAGTTCAAGCATCTGGAGTACTTCTACTTCCACAACTTCATTTATGAATCAGTGTGGAAGAACAACATGCGCCGCACCTCCGAGCGCACCTCGACCATGGACCTGCTGCACAAGTACGGCGCCGACTACAAAGTGATTTTCATCGGTGACGCCGCCATGGCGCCTTATGAAATCACCCAGGCGGGCGGCAGCGTCGAGCACTGGAACGAAGAAGCCGGTTACGTGTGGATGCAACGGTTCAAGGAGAAGTACAAGAAACTCATCTGGATCAACCCGTATCCGAAGGACACGTGGGGCTATACCTCGTCGACCAATATCGTGAGGGATTTGATCGAGGACCAGATGTATCCGCTGACCTTGCGGGGGTTGGAAGAAGGGATGCGGTTTCTTTCCAAATAAACATGTCGCCCTAAAAGATCGCAGCCTGCGGCAGCTCCTACAGAGAT
>NZ_JBSVXD010000070.1:0-27294 GCF_054070755.1 Pseudomonas sp. SDO5591_S426
CTTTTGACTTTGATTCTAAAAAAACAAGATCAAAAGATCGCAGCCTTCGGCAGCTCCTACAAGGTTGCCGCGAGGTCAGTTAGAGACCGTAGCTCATCAGGCGCTCGTAACGACGGTCCAGCAGCGCCTTGTTGTCGAACTTCTTGAGCATCGCCAGTTGCGAACTCAGCTCGGCACGGATCGAAGCAGCCGCAGTGGCTGGATCACGGTGCGCGCCGCCCAAAGGCTCGCCGATCACTTTGTCGACGATGCCCAGGCCTTTGAGGCGCTCAGCGGTGATGCCCATGGCTTCAGCGGCGTCCGGTGCTTTCTCGGCGGTTTTCCACAGGATCGAAGCGCAACCTTCCGGCGAGATCACCGCGTAGGTCGAGTACTGCAGCATGTTCAGTTGATCGCAAACGCCAATCGCCAGTGCACCACCGGAACCACCTTCACCGATCACGGTGGCGATGATTGGGGTTTTCAGGCGAGCCATGACGCGCAGGTTCCAGGCGATCGCTTCGCTCTGGTTGCGCTCTTCAGCGTCGATGCCAGGGTAAGCACCCGGGGTGTCGATGAAGGTCAGGATCGGCATCTTGAAGCGTTCGGCCATTTCCATCAGGCGGCAAGCCTTGCGGTAGCCTTCCGGACGCGGCATGCCGAAGTTGCGGCGAACCTTCTCGCGCACTTCACGGCCCTTCTGGTGACCGATGATCATCACCGGCTGGTCGTCCAGGCGGGCGATACCGCCGACAATGGCAGCGTCGTCGGAGAAATGACGGTCACCGTGCAGCTCGTCGAACTCGGTGAAGATGTGTTCGATGTAGTCCAGGGTGTACGGACGCTTCGGGTGACGCGCCAGACGTGCGATCTGCCAGCTGGTCAGCTTGCCGAAGATGTCTTCGGTCAGCGTTTTGCTCTTGTCCTGCAGGCGGGAGATCTCATCGCCGATATTCAGCGAATTGTCATTACCGACCAAGCGCAACTCTTCGATCTTGGCTTGCAGGTCGGCGATCGGCTGTTCGAAATCTAGAAAATTCGGGTTCATAGGCGTCCGTCTTGGGTCGAGTCCCAAGTGATCTTGGGCCGGCCGGTTGTCTATTCGCGCCCTACCTTAAGGGAGAGGCGCGTTCAGGTCGAGATTAAAAATTCTGGTCAAGTTCAGGATACGTAATGGCACCCTGACCGTTAACGGTATTGGAGGAAGACGTTGTCTCGCCCGAACTGGTCACGCAGGGCTTGAATCAATGCATCCGCCGGATCGATTCGCCAGCCTTCGCCGAACTGCAGCAAGGCCTTCGCGTCAGGACTGGTGTAGTCCATGGTGATCGGACACGCACCGCGGTGACGCTTCAACAACTCGCCCAGCCAGCGTAGCTGATCGCCCTTGAGGTCCTTGGTGTGCAGTTTCAAACGCAGGCTCTCGGCCAGGTTGGTGCGCGCATCTTCCATGCTCATCACCCGCTTGACCCGCAATTTCAGGCCACCGGAGAAGTCATCGTTGCTGACCTCACCTTCGACCACCACCATGGCGTCGGTCTGCAACAGTGACTGCGCGGCATGAAACGACTCGGAAAACAGCGAAGCCTCGATCCGTCCAGAGCGGTCGTCAAGGGTGATGAACCCCATCTTGTCGCCCTTTTTGTTCTTCATTACCCGCAAGGCGATGATCATGCCGGCGACCGTCTGGGTATCGCGTGCCGGTTTCAGATCAATGATTCGCTGGCGGGCGAAACGACGGATTTCACCTTCGTATTCGTCGATCGGGTGACCGGTCAGGTACAGGCCGAGGGTGTCTTTCTCCCCTTTCAGGCGTTCCTTGAGGGTCAGTTCCTTGGCCTTGCGGTGATTGGCATAGACGTCGGCGTCTTCTTCGACAAACAGACCGCCAAACAAGTCGGAGTGACCGCTGTCCTGGGTACGCGCGGTCTGTTCGGCGGCCTTGATCGCTTCTTCCATGGCCGTCAGCAGCACCGCGCGATTGCGGTCGATATTGGCCTGATAGGCTTTTTGCTCGTCATGGAAATACGGACCCAGACGATCCAGCGCACCGCTTCGAATCAAGCCGTCGAGGGTTCGCTTGTTGATGCGCTTGAGGTCGACCCGGGCGCAGAAGTCGAACAAGTCCTTGAACGGACCGTGCTGACGCGCTTCGGTAATTGCCTCCACCGGGCCTTCACCGACACCCTTGATCGCGCCCAGACCATAAATGATCCGGCCTTCGTCGTTCACCGTGAACTTGAACTCCGAGGTGTTCACGTCCGGCGCGTCGAGGCGCAGCTTCATGGTCCGCACTTCTTCGATCAAGGTCACGACCTTGTCGGTGTTGTGCATGTCCGCCGACAGTACCGCTGCCATGAACGGTGCCGGGTAATGCGTTTTCAGCCATGCGGTCTGGTACGACACCAGGCCGTAGGCGGCGGAGTGGGATTTGTTGAAGCCGTAACCGGCGAATTTTTCCACCAGGTCGAAAATGTTACCGGCGAGGTCAGCGTCGATATTGTTGGTGGCGCAACCTTCAATGAAACCGCCGCGTTGCTTGGCCATTTCCTCGGGCTTTTTCTTACCCATGGCTCGACGCAGCATGTCCGCACCGCCGAGGGTGTAGCCGGCCATGACCTGGGCGATCTGCATCACCTGTTCCTGATACAGGATGATGCCGTAAGTCGGCGCCAGTACTGGCTTGAGGCCTTCGTACTGGTAGTCCGAGTGCGGATAGGCCAGTTCGGCGCGACCGTGCTTACGGTTGATGAAGTCGTCAACCATGCCCGATTGCAGCGGGCCGGGACGGAACAGTGCCACCAGTGCAATCAAGTCTTCCAGGCAGTCGGGCTTGAGCTTTTTGATCAGCTCTTTCATGCCGCGCGATTCAAGCTGGAACACGGCCGTGGTTTCGGCTTTCTGCAGCAGCGTGTAGGTCGGTTTGTCGTCCAGCGGGATGAACGCGATATCCAGCGGCGGCTCGTTGACCTTGGCGCGGTCGCGGTTGATGGTTTTCAGCGCCCAGTCGATGATCGTCAGGGTCCGCAAACCGAGGAAGTCGAACTTCACCAGACCGGCAGCTTCAACGTCGTCCTTGTCGAACTGGGTTACCAGGCCGTCGCCGGCCTCGTCGCAATAGATCGGCGAGAAGTCGGTCAGCTTGGTCGGTGCGATAACCACACCACCGGCGTGCTTGCCGACGTTACGCACAACGCCCTCAAGCTTGCGCGCCATCTCCCAGATTTCCGCAGCCTCCTCATCGACCTTGATGAAGTCACGCAGGATCTCTTCCTGTTCGTAGGCTTTTTCCAGGGTCATGCCGACTTCGAACGGAATCATCTTCGACAGACGATCCGCCAGGCCATAGGACTTGCCCTGCACCCGCGCCACATCGCGGACCACAGCTTTTGCCGCCATGGAACCGAAGGTGATGATCTGGCTTACCGCGTTGCGGCCGTACTTTTCGGCCACGTAGTCGATCACGCGGTCGCGACCATCCATGCAGAAGTCGACGTCGAAGTCGGGCATGGATACCCGTTCCGGGTTGAGGAAACGCTCGAACAGCAGGTCATATTCCAGCGGATCGAGGTCGGTGATCTTCTGCACATAGGCCACCAGCGACCCGGCGCCCGACCCCCGGCCTGGACCTACCGGCACGCCGTTGCTCTTGGCCCACTGAATAAAGTCCATAACGATCAGGAAGTAACCGGGGAACCCCATCTGGATGATGATATCCAGCTCGAAATTCAGCCGGTCGACGTAGACCTGACGCTTGGCCTCGTAGTCTTCGGTGGTGTCCTTGGGCAGCAAAACGCTAAGTCGTTCTTCCAGGCCGTCGAACGACACCTTGCGGAAATACTCGTCGATGGTCATGCCATCGGGAATCGGGAAGTTGGGCAGGAAGTGTGTGCCCAGCTTCACATCGATGTTGCAACGCTTGGCAATCTCGACGGTGTTTTCCAGCGCTTCGGGAATATCGCTGAACAGCTCAGCCATTTCCTCGGCGCTTTTGAGGTACTGCTGATCGCTGTAATTCTTCGAACGCCGCGGATCGTCGAGGGCACGGCCTTCACCGATACATACGCGGGTTTCGTGGGCCGCGAAGTCTTCCTGCTTGATGAAGCGCACATCGTTGGTCGCGACCAGCGGCGCACCGATCTTCTCGGCCAAGGCCACGGCGCCGTGCAGTTGTTCTTCATCGTTGGGGCGATTGGTGCGCTGGATTTCCAGATAGAACCGGTCGGGGAATACCGCCATCCACTCACGCGCCAGCGTTTCGGCTTCGTCCGGATTGCCGCTGAGCATGGCCTGGCCGATTTCGCCTTCTTTGGCCGCCGACAGCATAATCAAGCCAGCGTTGGCTTCAGCCACCCACTCACGCTCGATGATGATCGATCCATTGCGCTGGCCGTCGATGAAGCCACGAGAGATCAACTCGGTGAGGTTGCGATAGCCCGCGGCGTTCATCACCAGCAAGCTGATGCGACTCAGGGGGTTATCCGGATCCTTGTTCGACAACCACAGGTCGGCGCCGCAGATCGGCTTGATCCCGGCGCCCATGGCGTTTTTATAGAATTTGACCAGAGAACACATGTTGTTCTGATCGGTGACCGCTACGGCAGGCATGTTCATGCCGACGAGAGTCTTGACCAGCGGTTTGATCCGCACCAGACCGTCGACCAGGGAGTACTCAGTGTGCAGGCGTAGGTGAACGAATGAAGCCGGCATAGTGATCCTGTCTGTAAACGTGAAAACAACAAGGCCCGGATTGTACCGGGCCTTGGCAGAAAAAATCAGCCTTGCGACTAGCTCTCTATGACGATTTCCAACGCTTCATAGGCTATGCGCACCGGAGCAAACGAACGCCGGTGAATCGGGGTCGGCCCAAGCCGTGCGAGCGCTTCCAGATGAACGGGGGTCGGGTAGCCTTTATGACCGCCGATGCCGTAACCCGGATAAATCAATTCGAACGCGGCCATTTCGCGATCGCGGCTGACCTTGGCCAGAATCGATGCCGCCGCGATGGCCGGAACCTTGCCATCGCCTTGCACTACCGCTTCGGCGCGCATCGGCAGTTTCGGGCAACGGTTGCCGTCGATCATCGCCAGTTTCGGTTGTATGTGCAGCCCGGCAACGGCTCGCTGCATGGCCAGCATGGTGGCGTGCAGGATATTCAGCTCGTCGATTTCTTCGACTTCAGCGCGGGCGATGCACCAGCTCAGGGCTTTTTCGCAGATTTCGTCGTAGAGCTTTTCGCGGCGGGCTTCGGTGAGTTTCTTCGAGTCGTTCAGGCCCAGAATCGGCCGGTTAGGGTCGAGGATCACCGCCGCCGTTACCACGGCACCACAGAGCGGACCGCGTCCGACTTCATCGACGCCGGCAACCAAATCTTCAACTTCAGCAACCAAGGTGAAATCCAGTCCCATCTGCATGCTTGTCTTACTCATTGTACTTGGCCGATCAGGTTGAGCACTGCATCCGCGGCCTGGTTGGAGGCATCCAGACGAAGGGTGCGGTGAATTTCATCGAAGCCACGGGTCTGCTCTTCGCCACCCTCGATGAGCGGCGACAAGGTCTGGGCCAGGGCTTCGACCGTCGCATCGTCCTGCAGCAACTCGGGCACCAGCAGGCGCTGGGCCAACAGGTTCGGCAAGGAGACGTAGGGGCTTTTGACCATGCGCTTGAGAATCCAGAACGTCAGCGGTGCCAGGCGATAGGCAACCACCATCGGCCGCTTGTACAACAAGGCTTCAAGCGTTGCTGTACCTGAGGCAATCAGCACAGCGTTACATGCCGCCAATGCCAGATGGGACTTGCCGTCGAGCAAGGTCAGCGGCAAATCGCGACCGGCCAACAGTTCTTCAAGTTGCGCCCGACGCTGTGGGTTGGCGCAAGGCACTACAAACCGCACACCGGGGCGCAATGCCCGCAGGCGTTGGGCCGTATCGAGAAACAATGCGCCGAGACGGCCCACTTCGCCGCCACGACTGCCGGGCATCAGCGCAACCAATGGCCCGTCAGGCAGTCCCAGTTCGGCCCGCGCAGCAGCTCGGTCGGCTTCAAGCGGAATGGCGTCGGCCAAGGTGTGTCCGACAAACCGCACCGGCACACCCTTCTCTTCGTAGAATTTGGCCTCGAACGGGAACAGCGTCAGCATCAGGTCGCAACCTTCGCGAATCTTCAGCACCCGCTTCTGCCGCCAGGCCCAGACCGACGGGCTGACGTAGTGCACGGTCTTGATCCCGGCCTGACGCAGCTTGAGTTCGATGTTGAGGTTGAAGTCCGGGGCATCGATACCGATGAACACGTCCGGCTTCGCAGCGATCAGGTCGGCGACCAGCTTCTTGCGACGCGCCAGCAATTCACGCAACCGACCCAGCACTTCCACCAGGCCCATGACCGACAGGCGTTCCATCGGGAAATACGAGGTCAGGCCCTCGGCCTGCATCAGCGGACCACCGACGCCGATGAATTCGACCGCCGGATGGCGAGCCTTGAGCGCACGCATGAGACCCGCGCCAAGAATGTCGCCGGAAGCCTCACCCGCCACCAGCGCAATTCGCAGATTGGCCATGATTAGCGGGTGATACCGCGGGTCGAAGACTGGATGGAGTCGCGGAACACCGCAACTTCCGGAAACTGGATCGACGATTCGGCCAGCTCGGTGAGTGCCTGCTCGACTGTCAGGCCCTGACGGTAGACCACCTTATAGGCGCGACGCAGCGCATGGATCGCGTCTTCACTGAAGCCGCGACGGCGCATGCCTTCGAAGTTCATGCTGCGAGCCTCGGCGGGATTGCCGAATACCGTGACATAGGCAGGAACGTCCTTGCCGATGGCGGTCCCCATACCGGAAAAGCTGTGGGCACCGATGTGGCAATACTGGTGGACCAGGGTAAATCCGGAGAGGATCGCCCAGTCTTCCACGTGCACGTGACCAGCCAACGCGGTGTTGTTGACCAGGATGCAGTGGTTGCCGATGACGCTGTCGTGACCGATGTGCGCGTAGGCCATGATCAGGTTGTGATCGCCCAGGGTCGTTTCCGAACGATCCTGAATCGTCCCACGGTGAATCGTCACGCCTTCGCGAATGACGTTGTGGTCACCGATCACCAGGCGCGTTTCTTCGCCTTTGTATTTCAGATCCGGCGTGTCCTCACCTACCGAAGAGAACTGGTAGATGCGGTTGTGCTTACCGATTCGGGTCGGGCCCTTGAGGATCACGTGAGGCCCGATGACGGTTCCTTCGCCGATTTCCACACCTGCACCGATGATCGACCACGGCCCTACCTCGACACCGTCGGCCAGTACGGCCGACGGATCGATGATTGCGCGAGGGTCAATCAAACTCATAGTTTGCGTTCCGCGCAGATGATCTCAGCGGAGCAGACTGGCTTGCCATCGACCGAAGCCTGGCACTCGAACTTCCAGATCTGACGCTTGCAGCTGAGGAACTTGGCTTCGAGGATCAACTGGTCGCCCGGCAGCACCGGCTGGCGGAAGCGCAGCTTGTCGGAGCCAACGAAGTAGTAAAGCGTGCCGTCGGCCGGCTTCACGTCGAGCATTTTGAAACCAAGGATCCCGGCAGCCTGAGCCATCGCCTCGATGATCAGTACGCCCGGCATGATTGGATGCGCGGGGAAGTGACCATTGAAGAACGGTTCGTTGATGCTGACATTCTTGTAGGCGCGAATGCGCTTGCCTTCCACATCCAGATCCACGACCCGGTCCACCAGCAGGAACGGGTAACGGTGAGGCAGGTATTCGCGAATCTCGTTGATGTCCATCATTTCGGGGGGAAGCCTATGTAAAGATTGGGAGCGCGACTGACGTGCACTCCTCTAGCAAATCAAGGGCGCAGTTTAGCGACTGTGCACACTTGATATGGAAATGGTATCAGCCATCTGATGAAGCATTACCGCCAGGGGTCACTTCCCCTGCTTGCTTTTCCAGCTGTCGCAAACGCCGCGCGATGTCATCGAGCTGACGAATACGTGCCGCGCTTTTGCGCCACTCGGCTGCCGGCTGCATCGCCGTACCGGAAGAATACGCGCCCGGCTCGGTGATCGAGTGGGTCACCATGGTCATCCCGGTGATGAAAACGTTGTCGCAAATATCGATATGCCCCACCAGCCCTACGCCACCGGCGAGCATGCAATGCTTGCCGATTTTGGTGCTGCCGGAGATACCCACGCACGCGGCCATGGCCGTGTGATCACCCACCTGAACGTTGTGGGCAATCTGAATCTGGTTGTCGAGCTTCACGCCATTACCGATGATGGTATCGGCCAGCGCACCACGGTCGATAGCGGTATTCACGCCGATCTCCACGTCGTCACCTACCAGTACACCACCGATCTGGGCGATTTTCTGCCAGATACCTTTCTCGTTGGCAAAACCGAAGCCTTCGCCACCGAGCACGGCACCGGACTGAATCACCACCCGTTTGCCGACGCGAACGTCGTGATACAGGGTCACGCGCGGTGCGAGCCAGCCACCTTCGCCGATGACACTTCGGGCACCGATGAAGCAATGCGCACCAATGGTGGCACCTGCAGCAATATGCGCCCCGCTTTCGATCACCACAAATGCCCCGATACTTGCGCCCGGATCAACCACAGCGTCCGCCGCAATTACCGCCGTCGGATGAACACCGGCGGCCGCTTTGGGCTTGGGATCGAACAGGTGAGAAACACGAGCGTAGGCGGCGTACGGATCAGGTACTACCAGTGCATTGCCGTCAAAACCTTCAGCGTCAGCGGCCTTGAGCAACAAGGCTGCCGCCTGGCTGCCTGCCAGGAACTTGCGGTATTGGGGGTTTGCCAGAAAGCTCAACTGAGCTGGGCCAGCCTCCTGCAAGGTGGCTAGCCCAGTAATTGCTTTCTCCGGGTCGCCACGCAGGGTGGCGCCGAGGAACTCGGCCAATTGGCCGAGCTTAATGGTCGCTGTCATGGATTACTTCAGCTGATTCATGCGCTCGATAACCTGGCGCGTGATGTCGTACTGAGGTTTGACATCAATCACTGCGCCACGCTCGAAGACCAGGTCAAAAGCACCTTTTTTGATGACTTCTTCCACAGCGCTATCCAGTTTCGGCTTGAGCTGCTTGAGCATTTCACGGTCGGCAACGGCTTTGGCTTCGTTCAGTTCCTTGGACTGGAACTGGAAGTCACGCGCCTTTTGCTTGAATTCAAGCTCCAGACGCTCACGCTCGCCTTGTTGCATTTTGTCGCCACCGGCCATCAGACGATCCTGAATACCCTTGGCGCTGCTTTCCAGAGTCTTGAGCTTGGTCAGTTGAGGACCGAACTTCTTCTCGGCATCCACGGCGTATTTCTTGGCCGCATCGGATTCCAGCAGAGCCATCTGATAGTTCAGAACGGCGATTTTCATGTCGGCAAATGCCGGACCTGCTACCAGTACGGAAGCCAGGAGAACCAATTGAGTCAACTTACGCACGATGCACCCCTAAAAATCCATTGTCGTTATCTTGGGTCAGACGATTAGAACGTCTGGCCGAGGGAGAATTGGAACACTTGAGTTTCAGCGTCATCCGGTTTCTTGACCGGCATGGCCAGTGCGAAACTCAGAGGACCCAGTGCGGTGACCCAGGTCACACCCACACCGACGGAGCTGGCCATATTGCTCAAGCTGATATCGTTGCACTTGGTGTTGGACTTCGTGCCATCGGCGTTTGTGGTATCCGAGCACGACGAGTCGAACACGTTACCCACATCCCAGAATACCGAGGTACGCAGGGAACGCTGATCCTTCACGAACGGCAGTGGGAACAGAACTTCCACACCACCCTGGATCAGGACGTTACCACCGAACGGCAGCGGATCCTGGTCCGGATCGACCGCAGTGCCAGGGTTCTTGCCGGTACTTGGCGTACTGCGAGGACCCAGGGTGCTGTCCTTGAAGCCGCGAACCGAGTTGAAACCACCAGCATAGTAGTTTTCATAGAATGGCAAGCCATCGGTCGAACCGTAGCCATCGCCGTAACCCAATTCGGTATGCAGGCGCATGGTGTAGTTGTCGCTCAACGGCTGGAACAACTGGCCACGGTAATCGAGCTTGAAGAACGACAGGTCGCTGCCCGGCGTCGTGGTTTCCAGCACGAGGCTCTGGGAGTGACCACGCGTCGCGAGCACGCCTTTGTTCAAGGTGGACTCGGACCAACCGGCCGAAGCCTTGAAGTTCAGGTACTTGTCGCCTTCCTTGTCAACGAAGTCGAAGATCTCGTCAACGGTGTAGACACCGGTCTTGATCTCGTCCTGCTGAGCCGTCAGGCCGAAGGTCAGACGCGAAGTTTCGCTGATCGGATAACCAACGCTAACGCCCGCACCCAGACTGTCTACGGAGTAGCTCGCTACATCGACGTCGAGGTCATCGTAGTCGGTGGTGCGGTAGAACGCGTTGTAACCCAGGCTCACGCCGTCAGCAGTCCAGTAGGGGTCGACATAACCGAAGTTATAGCGGCTCTGGTATTCGCTTCGGGTCAAGCCGATGCTGACCTTGTTACCGGTACCAAGGAAGTTGTTCTGGGTGATCGAACCACCGAGGATCAGACCCGCGCTCTGGGCGAAACCGACGCTGGCGGTAATCGAACCGGAGGCTTGCTCTTCTACGCTGTAGTTCACATCGACCTGGTCATCAACGCCTGGCACCGCTGGCGTTTCAACGTTGACTTCCTTGAAGAAGCCCAGACGCTCGAGACGGGTCTTGGATTGGTCGATCAGGTAGGTCGAAGCCCAGCCGCCTTCCATCTGACGCATTTCACGACGCAGCACTTCGTCTTCGGACTTGGTGTTGCCACGGAAGTTGATGCGGTTCACGTAAGCACGTTTGCCCGGATCGACAGCGAAGGTGATGTCTACGGTGTGATCATCATCGTGCGGCTGTGGCACGCCGTTGACGTTGGCGAAGGTATAACCTTCGTTACCCAGACGACGGGTGATCAGCTCAGACGTGGTGGTCATCAGCTTGCGCGAGAACACCTGGCCTTTTTGCACGAGGAGCAGGGACTTAACCTGGTCTTCAGGCACTTTCAGGTCGCCGCTCAACTTCACATCACGAACGGTGTACTTGTCGCCTTCGTTGATGTTGACAGTGATATAGACGTGCTTCTTGTCCGGCGTGATCGACACCTGGGTCGAAGCGATATCCATGTTGATATAGCCACGGTCCAGGTAGTAGGAACGCAGACGCTCCAGGTCACCGGAGAGTTTTTCACGGGCGTACTTGTCATCGTTCTTGAAGAACGATAGCCAGTTGGTGGTCTTGAGTTCGAACAGGTCGATCAGGTCGTCATCCGGGAAGACGGTGTTGCCCACCACGTTGATGTGCTGGATAGCGGCAACGGTGCCTTCGTTGATGTTGACCTTCAAGCCAACGCGGTTGCGCGGCTGCGGCACCACTTCGGTGTCGACGGTAGCCGAGTAGCGACCCTGGGCGACGTACTGGCGCTGCAGCTCGTTACGTACACCTTCGAGGGTGGCGCGCTGGAAGATTTCACCTTCGGCCAGACCGGACTGTTTGAGGCCTTTCATCAAGTCTTCTGTCGAGATCGCCTTGTTGCCTTCGATCTCGATACTGGCAACCGACGGACGCTCGACTACTGTAATAACCAGGACGTTGCCGTCGCGGCCCAGCTGGATATCTTGAAAGAACCCGGTTTTGAACAGCGCACGAGTGGATTCCACCAGGCGACGATCGTCCGCCTGCTCGCCGACGTTCAACGGCAAAGCACCAAAGACGCTACCCGCGGAGACCCGCTGGAGGCCATTGACGCGAATATCAGAGATAGTGAAGGACTCGGCGTGAACTTCGGCGATCATCAATACGGTGAGAACCGCAGTTAGCAGCAGACGTTTCATGAAGTCCTTTCTTATTCCAACTGGCAATAAACAAACTGCCGCAAAATGCGGCAGATTCGCAATTCAGCGAAGTGTTACAGACGACCCAGATCGTTGACCAGAGCAAGCAACATCACTCCAACCACCAAACTGATACCGATCTGTATCCCCCAACCCTGCACCCGATCCGACAAGGGACGACCACGCGCCCACTCAATCAGATAAAACAACAAATGCCCCCCATCCAGCACAGGAATGGGCAGCAAATTCAGAACCCCCAGGCTAATACTCAGATAAGCAAGGAAATTCAGGAAATCAGCGACACCCGACTGGGCCGAAGCGCCCGCCACTTTAGCAATGGTTATCGGTCCACTCAAGTTTTTTACCGAGAGCTCGCCGAACAACATTTTCTTGAGTGAATCGAGGGTCAGCACGCTCATGGTCCAGGTGCGTCGAGCCCCCTCTCCAATCGCGGCCAAAGGTCCGTAACTGACCTCGCGAATCATCTCCGGTGGCCAGTCCACCGCTTTTACTCCCGCCCCCAGATAACCGCTTGGCGACTTCTTCTCGCCGCGAGCAGCCAACATGACCGGGACGTCGATTTGAGCACCGTCGCGCTCGACACGCAGCATGATCTTGGTATCAGGATGCATACGTACGGTATCGACCACTTGCTGCCAGTCATCCAGCGACTTGCCATCAAGCGCCAACAGGCGATCACCGGTCTTCAGGCC
Source organism: Pseudomonas sp. SDO5591_S426 (assembly GCF_054070755.1). NCBI lineage: Bacteria > Pseudomonadati > Pseudomonadota > Gammaproteobacteria > Pseudomonadales > Pseudomonadaceae > Pseudomonas > Pseudomonas sp. SDO5591_S426. Next base: position 12,554 of record NZ_JBSVXD010000070.1, read on the forward strand.
GGCAGCCTGCGCCGGACCTTTGGGATCAAGCTCAGCCAGGACCGGCGGCAATGCCGGACGCCATGGACGAATCCCCAGCGAACGAATCGGATCCGGCTCGTCAGCACCCTTGAGCCATTTATCCAGCGCCAGCTCACGGGGCGAATCGATCGTGGAGCCCTGCTCGCGGACCGATACCTGCAGGGAACCACTCTCCCCAAGGCGACGCACCAACTGCAAGTTCACCGCCGCCCAGCCGGACGTCGGCTCGCCATCGATGGAGATGATTTCCTGGCCCGCGCTCAAACCCGCCTTGGCGGCGATACTACCGGACTCTACTGCGCCGATGACCGGGCGTACCTGCTCGCTGCCGAGCATGGCCACCACCCAGAAAAAACCCAGTGCCAACAAAAAGTTGGCAATCGGCCCGGCCGCGACGATGGCGATGCGCTGACGAACGGATTTGCGATTGAAGGATTGATCGAGCTGATCGGCGGACACTTCGCCTTCACGCTCATCGAGCATTTTTACGTAGCCGCCCAGCGGAATGGCGGCAAGGACGAACTCGGTGCCTTGCTTGTCGTGCCAGCGCAGCAGCGGCATGCCGAAGCCTACGGAGAAACGCAGCACCTTGACCCCACAGCGACGCGCGACCCAGAAGTGGCCGAACTCGTGGAAGGTAACCAGCACACCCAAAGCCACCAGGGTGCCGACAATCATATAGAGCGCGCTCATCTACTTTCTCCGCATTCCGATCCGGTGCTGCATGGGCCAACACATTGCAGCACTTACCGCCCGTGACGACTCAACCATTGCTCGGCCAGCACACGCGCCTTCGCGTCCGCCGTGAACACTGCCTCAAGATCATCCACTGCTACCACAGGCTCAAGATTCAATGTTTCCTCGATGATACTCGCGATTTCCGGGTAACGAACCCGTCCGTCGAGAAACGCCGCCACAGCGACCTCATTTGCCGCATTCAACATCGCTGGCGCGCTGTTACCCGCTTCGGCAGCCTGACGGGCCAGCCGCAGGCAAGGGAAACGCTCTTCGTCCGGCGCCTGGAAGTCCAGACGCGCGACGGCGAACAGGTCCAGCGGCGGTACACCCGAATCAATTCGCTCAGGCCACGCCAGCGCGTTGGCGATTGGCGTGCGCATGTCCGGATTGCCCAATTGAGCCAGGACCGAACCATCGATGTAATCGACCAGCGAATGAATCACACTTTGTGGGTGAATCACCACTTCAACCTGGGAAGGCTTGGCATCAAACAGCCAGCAGGCTTCAATCAACTCAAGGCCCTTGTTCATCATGCTGGCGGAGTCGACCGAAATCTTGCGTCCCATGGACCAATTCGGATGAGCACAGGCCTGCTCAGGCGAAACATGCGCCAACTCCGCCATCGGCGTCTGTCGGAACGGTCCGCCGGAGGCTGTCAGCAAAATCCGACGCACACCGACTGCGCCGAGACCACGAGCAAAATCCCGTGGCATGCACTGGAAGATCGCGTTGTGCTCGCTGTCGATCGGCAGCAACACCGAACCGCTCTTGCGCACAGCCTGCATGAATAATGCGCCGGACATGACCAGCGCTTCCTTGTTGGCCAGGAGAATCTTCTTGCCCGCCTCCACGGCCGCCAGGGTCGGGCGCAAACCCGCCGCGCCGACAATGGCCGCCATCACTGCATCGACTTCAGGGTCGGCGGCGACTTGGCACAGACCTTCCTCACCCACCAGCACGCGGGTCGAAAGCCCTGCGGCACTCAAGTCATCCTGCAAGGCACGGGCGGCGCCGGCTTCAGGCACGACAGCGAACCGCGGAACGTGACGCACACAAAGGGCCAGCAACTCACTCAAACGGGTAAAACCGCTCAAGGCAAAGACTTGATATCTATCCGGATGACGAGCGATGACATCGAGGGTGCTCAGACCAATCGAGCCGGTCGCGCCCAGAACGGTAATCTGCTGAGGGCGGCTCACGGTGCAGCCATCCACAGCAGTACGGCAAATACCGGGATGGCGGCAGTCAGGCTATCGATGCGATCCAGCACGCCGCCGTGACCCGGCAGCAGATTGCTGCTGTCCTTGATCCCGGACTGGCGCTTGAACATGCTTTCAGTGAGATCGCCCACGACCGAGATAAACACGATCACAGCGGCGCAGATCAAACCCTTGAACAGCTCGGCAACCGTCCAGTCACGGAAGAACCCGACAAGCACGGTGATAACCAGACTCAAGGCCAGACCACCGTAAACGCCTTCCCAACTCTTGCCGGGACTGACCAGCGGCGCCAGCTTGCGCTTGCCGAAGGCCCGACCGGAAAAGTACGCACCGATATCGGCACCCCAGACCAGCACCATCACCGCCATGATCAGCCAGTTACCCAGCGGATATTTCTTGATCTCTACCAGGCCTTGCCAGGCCGGCAACAGAATCAGCAGGCCAATCACCAGCTTGCAGGCCGCACTGGCCCAATGCTCGCTGGAGCGTGGATACGTCAGCACCAGATAGGTCGCAATCCCCCACCAGATGACCGAAGCCCCCAGCACCCATGGCGCAAGGCCGGGAAGGATATGCATGATCAGCAACATCAACGCCACGACAGCGGCATAGGCGATACGCATTGGCTGCGCATCGAAGCCCGCCAGACGCGCCCACTCCCACGCACCGAGGGTCACGACCAATCCGATGAACAGCGCAAAGCCGGTCCCCTCGAGCAGGAAAAACCCGCACAAGGCAATCGGCAGCAGGATCAGCGCAGTGATGATTCGTTGTTTAAGCATTAAACCCGGGCTCCAGCCTCGACCTGCTCGCTCGTTTTACCGAAGCGACGCTGGCGAGATGCGAAATCGGCCAGCGCGTTTCGCATGGCGTCGTGTTTGAAGTCCGGCCAGAACAGGTCGGAGAAGTACAACTCGGCATAAGCCAGTTGCCACAGCAGAAAGTTGCTGATGCGGTGCTCGCCACCGGTACGGATGCACAAATCCGGTAATGGCAGGTCACCGGTGGCCAGGCAGGTTTGCAGCAAGTCCGGCGTGATGTCTTCCGGACGCAAATGACCGGCCTGAACTTCCCGCGCCAGGCGCTGAGCGGCTTGCGCGATATCCCACTGACCGCCGTAATTGGCGGCGATCTGCAGGATGAAGCGATTGGAGCCGGCCGTCATGGCCTCGGCTTCACGCATGGCAGCCTGAAGTTCGGGATGAAAGCGCGAACGGTCGCCAATGATGCGCAAGCTGATGTTGTTTTCATTCAGGCGCTTGGCTTCGCGACGCAATGCCTTGAAGAACAGGTCCATCAAGGCACTGACCTCATCGGCCGGGCGCTGCCAGTTTTCGCTGGAGAACGCGAACAGGGTCAGTACTTCGACCCCCGATTCAGCACACACCTCGATGACCGCACGAACCGCATCGACACCCGCTTTATGCCCGGCGACACCCGGCATAAAGCGTTTTTTCGCCCAGCGATTATTACCATCCATGATGATCGCGACATGGCGCGGCACCGCGGACGGCGCGATCTGCTTGGTCTTTTCCATGAAAACGCGACCCTTATACGGCCATCAGGTCTTTTTCTTTCTGCGCCAAATTCGCATCGATTTCAGCGACGTACTTTTTGGTCAGATCGTCAATCTCGCCAGTGGCGCGACGCTCTTCGTCTTCGCTGATTTCCTTTTCCTTGACCAGATCCTTCAGCGAGCTGTTGGCGTCACGACGGATGTTGCGCACCGCTACACGAGCGTCTTCAGCAACATCGCGAGCCTGCTTGGTAAAGCCCTTGCGGGTCTCTTCAGTCAGGGCTGGCATGGAGATCAGCAGCAGTTCACCCAGGTTGGTCGGATTCAGATTCAGACCAGCGCTGCCGATCGCCTTGTCGACAGCACCCAGCATGTTGCGCTCAAAGGCAACGACTTGCAGGGTACGGGCGTCTTTAACGGTGATGTTCGCCACCTGCTTGATCGGGGTGTCGGAACCGTAGTACGGCACCATCACGCCTTCCAGAATGCTTGGGTGCGCCTGGCCGGTACGAATACGGCCGAAGTTGTGCGTCAGCGATTCCACGGACTTCTTCATGCGCTCTTGAGCGTCTTTCTTGATTTCGTTGATCATTGTTGGCCTTCCTCGATCAGGGTCCCTTCAGCGCCGCCGTGCACGATATTCAGCAGGGCGCCGGGCTTGTTCATGTTAAATACGCGCAGCGGCATCTTGTGGTCGCGGCACAGGCAAATGGCCGTCAGATCCATAACACCCAGCTTGCGATCCAGCACTTCATCGTAGGTCAGATGATCGAACTTCTCGGCATGCGGGTCTTTGAATGGGTCAGCGGTGTAAACGCCATCGACCTTGGTTGCCTTGAGCACGACATCGGCATCGATTTCGATCGCACGCAGGCAGGCAGCCGAGTCCGTAGTGAAGAACGGGTTACCAGTACCGGCCGCGAAAATCACGACTTCCTTGGCGTTCAGGTGGCGCATGGCTTTGCGGCGATCGTAGTGATCGGTCACACCCACCATGGAAATGGCCGACATCACGATGGCGGAGATATTGGCACGTTCGAGCGCATCGCGCATGGCCAGGGCGTTCATCACAGTGGCCAGCATACCCATGTGGTCACCCGTTACCCGATCCATACCGGCCGCGCTCAGCGCTGCACCGCGGAACAGGTTACCACCGCCGATCACCAGACCGACCTGAACACCGATGCCAACCAGCTGGCCGACTTCCAGTGCCATGCGATCCAGAACCTTCGGATCGATCCCGAACTCTTCCGAGCCCATCAGGGCCTCGCCGCTAAGTTTGAGTAGAATGCGTTTATAGCGAGCCTGATAACCACTGCCCTGCTGAGCCATTGCGAATCTCTCCTGCGGCGTATTTTAAAAATTCTTTGCGAGCTGTTTTCAGCTGGCGTTCACTCTAGCTTGGCGCTGCTTCAGCGCCATCGGAACATGGCTTTGTAAGCCAGTTCCAAATGGAAACCAATTAAAAATTGGTAACCCATCTGAAAAGAGGCTGCGCGCGTGAGCGGGCAGCCTCTTCAGGGCGACAGTTAAAAAACCGTCTTATTGCTTGGCGGCAGCCAGCTGTGCGGCAACTTCTTCAGCGAAGTTGTCAACTGGCTTCTCGATGCCTTCGCCTACTTTGAAGTAGGTGAAGGAAACGATTTCAGCGCCGGCTTTCTTGGCCAGAGCACCAACGGTGACTTCCGGGTTCATAACGAAAGCTTGCTCAACCAGGCTGGCTTCGGCCAGGAACTTGGTGATACGGCCAGCGATCATCTTCTCGACGATTTCAGCTGGCTTGCCTTTCATCTTGTCTTCGTTCAGAGACAGGAATACGGCTTTCTCACGCTCGATGGCTTCTGGCGAAACCTGCGATGGCAGCAGGAACTCAGGGTTGCTTGCCGCCACGTGCATGGCGATCTCTTTGGCCAGCTGAACATCGCCGCCCTTGAGAACAACAGCAACACCGATCTTGTTACCGTGCAGGTAAGTACCGACCACGTCACCTTCAACGCGAACCAGGCGACGGATGTTGACGTTTTCGCCAACTTTGGCCACCAGGGCTTCACGAGCCGATTCCTGAGCGGCGATCAGCGGAGCTGCGTCGGTCAGTTTTTCAGCGAAGGCTTTTTCTACGCTGGCAGCAACGAAGTTTTTGAAGTCGTCTTGCAGGGCCAGGAAGTCGGTCTGCGAGTTGACTTCCAGCAGCACGGCTGCCTTGTCGTCGGCCTTGATGGCGATAGCGCCTTCAGCGGCAACGTTGCCAGCTTTCTTGGCAGCCTTGATGGCGCCCGAAGCACGCATGTCATCAATGGCTTTTTCGATGTCGCCGCCGGCCTTGGTCAAGGCCTTTTTGCAGTCCATCATGCCTTCGCCAGTACGCTCACGCAGTTCTTTGACCAACGCTGCAGTAATCTCTGCCATTTCAAAATTCCTCTTGGATAGGTTATCAACCATTCCACCCGATCGAACGGGCGTTCAATTCTTCCCGAACCACCCTTGTAAGCTGCTGCACGTTACAGATGCTGTAGCTGCGCCGCATACAAATGGTTTTCGAGGTGGCAAAAAGGGGGCCAAGCCCCCTTTTTGCTTACTGAGTCAACGCCAGGGCGTCAATTACTCAGCTGCAGCTGCCGGAGCTTCTTCAACGAAAACTTCGGTGCCGCCAGCAGTGTTGTTGCGACCACGGATAACAGCGTCAGCCATCGAACCCATGTACAGCTGGATAGCGCGGATTGCGTCATCGTTGCCTGGGATGATGTAGTCAACGCCTTCCGGGCTGCTGTTGGTATCGACTACGCCGATAACCGGGATGCCCAGCTTGTTGGCTTCGGTGATCGCGATGCGCTCGTGATCAACGTCGATAACGAACAGAGCGTCTGGCAGACCGCCCATGTCCTTGATACCACCCAGGGAACGATCCAGCTTTTCCAGGTCACGGGAGCGCATCAGCGCTTCTTTCTTGGTCAGCTTGGCGAAAGTACCGTCTTCGGCTTGTACTTCAAGGTCACGCAGACGCTTGATGGAAGCACGGATGGTTTTGAAGTTGGTCAGCATGCCGCCCAACCAGCGGTGATCGACGTACGGCGAACCGCAACGTGCTGCTTCTTCAGCAACGATCTTGCCAGCGGAACGCTTGGTGCCGACGAACAGAATCTTGTTTTTGCCCTGGGCCAGACGCTCTACGAAAGTCAGAGCTTCGTTGAACATTGGCAGGGTTTTTTCAAGGTTGATGATGTGGATCTTGTTACGCGCGCCGAAAATGTATTTACCCATTTTCGGGTTCCAGTAACGGGTCTGGTGACCGAAGTGCACACCGGCCTTCAGCATATCGCGCATGTTGACTTGGGACATGATAGTTCCTTAATAAGTCGGGTTTGGCCTCCACGTATCCCAATGACCAACCACCAGCAATTACGCTTGCGGCACCCAGGTCATCGTGTCGACACGTGTGTGGATTTAGGCTTTTCGGGGCATCCCCGGAAAGCGGCGCATTTTATACCACAGGGAAGGGAAAAACGGAACCCGGATTCTGAAATCCTGGCGACCAGCGTACTCCCTCCCTTGGAATCCGCCCAGAATGCACCATTCTATAGAGAGAAGCGATGTACAGAGGCGCGGATTTGCGCTGATCGTCTGGTAGAATCGCGTTTTTCAGGGCTGCGAACTTCGATCGCGCATTGCCCATTCCGTTTGTGAAGCGCCGTTGAGCGCAGAGAGAGCCTGTATGACCGTCACCCTCAAAACCCCCGAGGACATCGCAAAAATGCGCATCGCCGGCAAACTGGCCGCCGATGTGCTGGAAATGATTGCCGAACATGTCAAACCGGGCATCACTACCGAAGAACTCGACCGCATTTGCCACGACTACATCGTCAACGAGCAAAAGGCCATCCCTGCCCCGCTCAACTACAAGGGCTTCCCCAAGTCCATCTGCACCTCGATCAACCACGTGGTCTGCCACGGGATCCCGAACGAGAAAGCGCTGAAGGATGGCGACACCCTGAACATCGACGTCACCGTCATCAAGGACGGTTACCACGGCGACACCAGCCGCATGTTCCACGTCGGCAGCGTGCCGGTCTGGGCCGAGCGCCTGTCGCAAGTGACCCAGGAATGCATGTACAAGGCCATCGAACTGGTCAAACCGGGCTGCCGCCTGGGCGACATCGGCGAAGTGATCCAGAAGCACGCCGAGAAGAACGGTTTCTCGGTGGTTCGCGAGTTCTGCGGCCACGGTATCGGCAAAGTCTTCCACGAAGAACCGCAGATCCTGCACTACGGCCGCGCCGGCACTGGCATGGAACTGAAGGCCGGCATGACCTTCACCATCGAGCCGATGATCAACCAGGGCCGCGCCGACACCAAGGTGCTGGGCGACGGCTGGACCGCGATCACCAAGGATCGCAAGCTGTCGGCACAGTGGGAACACACCCTGCTGGTGACCGATACCGGCTACGAGATCTTCACCCTGCGCAGCGATGACACCATCGCACGCGTTTCGGCCTGATCCGACCCGCTCGTTCCCAGCCTTATAGATAGGAAAGCCAATCGATGCCGCAGGTGGATCCCGAACTCTTCGACCGCGGCCAGTTCCAGGCTGAACTGGCCCTGAAGGCAAGCCCTATCGCGGCCTTCAAGAAGGCGATCCGCCAGGCCCGCGAGGTGCTCGATGCACGCTTTCGCAGCGGCCGCGACATCCGTCGGCTGATCGAGGATCGCGCCTGGTTCGTCGATAACATCCTGCAAAAGGCCTGGGAGCAGTTCAACTGGAGTGAAGACGCCGACATCGCGCTGGTCGCGGTCGGCGGCTATGGTCGCGGCGAACTGCACCCTTACTCCGACATTGACCTGCTGATCCTGCTGGACAGCGCCGATCATGAAGTTTTCCGCGATTCCATCGAGCGTTTTCTGACGCTGCTGTGGGACATCGGCCTGGAAGTCGGTCAGAGCGTTCGCTCGGTCGACGAATGCGCCGTGGAGGCCCGCGCCGACCTGACGGTAGTAACCAACCTGATGGAAAGCCGGACCATTACCGGCCCCGAACATCTGCGCCAGCGCATGCTGGATGTCACCAGCACCGCGCACATGTGGCCGAGCAAGGACTTCTTCCTGGCCAAACGGGCCGAGCAAAAAGCCCGTCACCACAAGTACAACGACACCGAATACAACCTGGAACCCAACGTCAAAGGCTCGCCTGGCGGCCTGCGGGATATCCAGACGATCCTCTGGGTGGCCCGTCGCGAATACGGCACCCTGAACCTGCGGGCACTGGCGGGCGAAGGCTTCCTGGTCGAGAGCGAAAACGCCCTGCTGGCCTCTTCCCAGGAGTTCCTGTGGAAGGTCCGCTATGCGCTGCACATGCTTGCCGGTCGCTCCGAAGACCGTCTGCTGTTCGACCACCAGCGCGCCATTGCCAAACTGCTTGGGTTCGAAGGCGACGACGCCAAACAGGCCGTCGAAAACTTCATGCAGCAGTATTACCGGGTGGTGATGAGCATTGCCCAGCTGAGCGATTTGATCATCCAGCACTTCGAGGAAGTCATCCTCGCGCCGGAAGACGAGGCGCCGCCGCAGCCGATCAACTCGCGATTCCAGCTGCACGACGGCTACATCGAGGCGCGTAACGATAACGTGTTCCGCCGCACGCCGTTCGCCATGCTGGAAATCTTCGTGCTGATGGCCCAGCAGCCGGAAATCAAAGGCGTGCGTGCCGACACCATTCGCCTGCTGCGCGAAAATCGCCACCTGATCGACGACGATTTCCGCAACGACATCCGCAACACCAGCCTGTTCATCGAGCTGTTCAAGTGCAAGATCGGCATCCACCGCAACCTGCGGCGGATGAACCGCTACGGCATTCTCGGGCGTTATCTGCCGGAGTTCGGCTTTATCGTCGGGCAGATGCAGCATGACCTGTTCCACATTTACACGGTCGACGCCCACACGCTAAACCTGATCAAACACCTGCGTAAGTTGCAGTACACCCAGGTGTCGGAAAAATTCCCGCTGGCCAGCAAGCTCATGGGCAAGTTGCCCAAGCCTGAGCTGATCTACCTGGCTGGCCTGTACCACGACATCGGCAAGGGCCGGCATGGCGACCACTCGGAAATCGGTGCAGTGGACGCCGAGGCGTTCTGCCAGCGCCATCAGCTGCCCGTGTGGGACAGCCGCCTGATCGTCTGGCTGGTGCAGAATCACCTGGTGATGTCGACCACCGCCCAGCGCAAGGACTTGTCCGACCCGCAGGTGATCCACGACTTCGCGCAGATCGTCGGTGACGAAACCCACCTCGATTACCTGTATGTGCTGACCGTCGCCGACATCAACGCCACCAACCCGACGCTATGGAATTCCTGGCGTGCCAGCCTGTTGCGTCAGCTCTATACCGAGACCAAACGCGCACTGCGTCGCGGCCTGGAAAACCCGGTGGACCGCGAAGAGCAGATCCGCCAGACCCAAAGCGCAGCCCTGGACATCCTGGTGCGCGGCGGCAACGATCCGGACGATGTCGAGCAGTTGTGGGCACAGTTGGGCGATGACTATTTCCTGCGTCACACCGCCGGCGACGTTGCCTGGCACACTGACGCGATTCTCCAGCAGCCGTCCGACGGCGGGCCGCTGGTGCTGATCAAGGAAACCACACAACGGGAATTCGAGGGCGGCACGCAGATCTTCATCTACGCACCGGACCAGCACGATTTCTTCGCCGTGACCGTGGCCGCGATGGACCAGTTGAACCTGAACATTCATGACGCCCGGGTCATCACGTCCAGCAGCCAGTTCACCCTCGACACCTACATCGTGCTCGACACCGATGGCGACTCGATCGGCGATAACCCGGCCCGGGTCAAACAGATCCGCGACGGCCTGACCGAAGCCCTGCGCAACCCGGACGACTATCCGACGATCATCCAGCGCCGGGTGCCGCGCCAGCTCAAACATTTTGCCTTTGCACCGCAGGTGACGATCCACAACGATGCCCAGCGTCCGGTGACCGTACTGGAACTGACCGCACCCGACCGCCCCGGCCTGCTGGCCCGCATCGGCACGATTTTCCTGGAGTTCGACCTGTCGCTGCAGAACGCCAAGATCGCCACCCTCGGCGAGCGCGTGGAAGACGTGTTCTTCATCACCGACGCGAACAATCAGCCGCTGTCCGACCCGCTGCTGTGCAGCCGGTTACAAGATGCAATCGTCGAGCAGTTGAGCGTCAATCAGGAACCCGATATCAAACTGTCGCGCATCAGTATCTGAATTAACAATTTCCCCCTGTGGGAGCGGGCTTGCTCGCGAAAGCGCTGTGTCAGTCAACACACAGCTCCCACATTGAACGAGGCCCCCGATGAACAACGCTCTGTCCCAGCTCCAGCCCTACCCGTTCGAGAAACTTCGCGCCCTGCTCGGCAGCGTCACGCCCAACCCCGACAAGCGTCCTATCGCCCTGTCCATCGGCGAGCCGAAACACCGTTCGCCAAGCTTTGTCGCCGAGGCCCTGGCCAGCAATCTGGAAAAGATGGCCGTGTACCCGACCACTCTCGGCATCCCGGAGTTGCGTGAAGCCATTGCCGCCTGGTGCGAGCGTCGTTTCAGCGTGCCGAACGGCTGGATCGACCCGGCGCGCAACGTATTGCCGGTCAACGGCACCCGCGAAGCGCTGTTCGCCTTTACCCAGACCGTGGTCAACCGTCGCGACGACGCCCTGGTTGTCAGCCCGAACCCGTTCTACCAGATCTACGAAGGCGCGGCGTTCCTCGCCGGCGCCAAGCCGCATTACCTGCCATGCCTGGATGAAAACGGCTTCAACCCGGATTTCGATGCTGTTTCTCCGGACATCTGGAAACGCTGCCAGATCCTGTTCCTGTGCTCGCCGGGCAACCCGACCGGCGCGTTGATTCCGGTCGACACCCTGAAAAAACTGATCGCCCTGGCCGACGAATACGATTTCGTGATTGCCGCGGACGAGTGCTACAGCGAACTGTACTTCGACGAACAAACCCCGCCGCCGGGCCTGCTCAGCGCCTGCGTGGAACTCGGTCGCAAGGACTTCAAGCGCTGCGTGGTGTTCCACAGCCTGTCCAAGCGCTCCAATCTGCCGGGTTTGCGTTCAGGATTCGTGGCCGGTGATGCCGACATTCTCAAAGGCTTCCTGCTCTATCGCACCTACCACGGCTGCGCGATGCCGGTTCAGACTCAACTGGCCAGCGTTGCTGCCTGGAACGACGAAGTGCACGTACGCGCCAACCGTGCGTTGTATCGCGAAAAGTATGACGCGGTGCTGGAAATTCTCGGCCCGGTGATGGATGTGCAACGTCCGGATGGTGGTTTTTACTTGTGGCCAAATGTTGAAGGTGATGACGAAGCGTTCTGCCGCGACTTGTTCGTCCAGGAGCATGTAACGGTCGTGCCGGGCTCTTATCTGTCCCGAGAAGTCGACGACCTGAACCCGGGGGCCGGGCGAGTGCGCATGGCACTTGTGGCTCCATTGGCTGAATGCGTGGAAGCCGCAGAGCGGATTCGCAACTTCATTACAACTCGCAGCAAGTAACAGTTATTGCTTCTGCACCGTGCAACGCGGTGCAGCGCACTTTAAATAAAACACTCGCCGCAACAACTGGAACAATCCCCCAACTGTACAACTTCGGAGACTTTAAATACTTTAAGAGTCCACTTATTGTTTTGGACACTTGTACAAACATGAACGCACTTACGTACTGCAAGAGCATCCCACCCCCCAATACTCTCGACTCATATAACGCTGCAATCGGCGAGCGCCCGGGCAATGCCACTGACAGCAATGGGCGCAGAAAAAAACGCGGTGTCGGCGAACACACTAAATTCTGGAGTCCTGGAAAAACCCTTAAAATCCTCGTTTACAAATACAATGAACATTCATTTGAGGCGGTAAAGAAAGGCGCTACGAAGTGGTTGCCACATATCAATCTGAAGTTTGACTTTTTAGAACTTGACGAAGAGGACATTTACAACTCAGAAGCGTTTCTTGGCGACATCCGAGTTGACTTCCAGCCACGATTCAACGATGGGGGAAGCTCGCGTTTCGGCACAGATGCACTGACAGGCAGCCCTCATGACGCATCAATGTCCCTTGGAACCAACTTCTCTTCACCTCATTACCAGCGCACGGTCATCCATGAATTCGGACATGCGCTAGGTCTGCACCACGAGCACCAACATCCCGATGCCAAGATCCCTTGGGATCGAGAAAAAACATATAGCTACTATGCAAGAGCATTCGGTTTCTCCAGGCAGGAAGTTGACGACAATGTGTTCCCCTTTGAGCGTGTTCCGGGTAAAACCTATACCCCCTACGACCGACAGTCAGTCATGCACTACAAGGTGCTAAATGAACTCACCATCGGCGACTGGCACCAGGCCGCAAGCATGCACATCAGCGAAGGTGATATCGCGCTCGTGAAAAAGGCGTATCCATAAGATCACCGCTTGCGCTCGCTTATTTGACGAGACCCAACTTGGCCTCACTCAAATCCAGCTCTCCCAACACCTCACGCAAAACGTCATCACCAATCTGGTGATGACGACTGAGGCTGTACAACTCCAGGCGTTGCGCCCGCAGCGCCTTCAATCGCAAACGCCGTTCCAGCAAGTCCATCTGAAAGGCCAGTGCCTGGGCTTCCGCCGAATCATTGAACACCTCCAACTGATGGCGATACTCGGACATGAGCCGCGCCTTGAGCTCGGCGGCGAGCGCGGATTGGGCGGCGTCCTGCGGGTTGACCTCTTCTGTTTCGAGCGCATGAATGGCCGCTTCGGCGGTTTTGCGCCACGCCTCGCGCACCTCGTTGCGTCGTTTGTCGTCCGGGCTGGTCTCGATGCCCTGCAGCAGCATCGGTAACGCGATGCAGGCAGCGATCAGCGACAACAGGATCACCCCGGCGGCGATGAAGATCAGCAGATCACGTTCGGGGAATACTTCCCCGCCCATCAGCATCGGCACCGACATCACACCCGCCAGCGTCACCGCGCCGCGCACACCGCCGACGGTCAGCAACCCGCAGGAGCGTGCGCTCGGCACTCGAGTGATCTCATCCTTTCCGCGCCAGCGCCTTATCAGAATGGACAGTCGCCAAATGCTCTGCACCCAGACGAACCGCAACACCAGCAGCACCAGGAAAATGGCCACGACATCAAGGCAACGGTAGAGCAACGTCGGCCACAATGAAGTTTCGTGGCTGGCCACCGCCTTGACGATGTCCGGCAGCTGCAAACCGAGCAGTAGAAAAATCAAGCCGTTAAAAGCGAACTCCAGCAGCGACCAGACACTGCGATTGAGCAGGCGAGTATTGGTCTGGCGCGGCAGCAGATCGAGCCAGCTCTGCATCATCCCCGCCGCCACCGCCGAGAGAATGCCCGACACGCCGACCCGTTCGGCCAGTACGTAAGCGGCAAACGGAAGCAACAACATGAACACGACATGAGTGGCCGGATCATCCCAACCGCGGGCGATCATCCAGGCCCGCAGGCGCCCGACCAGCCAGCTCAACGCAACGCCGACAGCCAATCCGCCCACAGCGACCAGCACGAACGTCAGACTGGCATTGGCCAGCGAGAACACACCGGTCACCGCTGCTACCAAGGCAAACTTGAATGTCACCAGGCCCGAGGCATCATTCATCAACGCCTCGCCCTGCAAAATGTGCATCAAAGGGGTCGGCAGGCGATTACGGGCAATCGCCGAGACCGCCACCGCATCTGTCGGCGACAGCACGGCGGCCAGGGCAAACGCCACCGGCAACGGCACAGCGGGCAACAACCAGTGGATGAAATAGCCGGCGCCGACCACAGTGAACAACACCAACCCTACCGCCAACGTCAGGATCGGCCCGCGCAGATGCCAGAACTCGCGCTTGGGCATGCGCCAGCCGTCGGAGAACAACAACGGTGGCAGGAACAGAAACAGAAACAGTTCGGGATCGAGGGCAACATGCAATCCGAGCGTCGGCCAGGCGAGCAAGGCACCGGCGGCAATCTGCACCAGTGGCAACGGCAACGGAACCACCCGTCCGATCAGGCGCGAGACGCCGACCAGCATCAACAGGATCAGGACGGTGTAGGCGGTTTGCATAAAGCGTGGTTCCCGGACAATCGACAGCATTGAAGTGCCATATTAGCCGCTTAGACTTCAGGTGGCCCTTGCACCTATGTCGCACCCGGCAACACCACCCCTTGTAGGAGCCGAGCTTGCTCGCGATGGCGGCATACCAGCCAACATCACCGTAGACTGA
>NZ_JBSVXD010000071.1:0-27225 GCF_054070755.1 Pseudomonas sp. SDO5591_S426
CCAATCCCGTGTAGGAGCTGCCGAAGGCTGCGATCTTTTGATCTTCGCGACATATTCGTGCAATTGCTCTGAACCAATTTCCCGCATCGCCCGATTTTGGTGCTGTACTGCCTCCAGTAACCGGAGAAAGCGCCAGCGCCGCTGGATGGCATAAGTCTTGCGCGCTTTCGAATACGCTTAGGGCTCGCAGGAGGCACGCCGTGTCGATTCATGTCGCATTGCACCACGTCACGCATTACCGCTACGACCGCGCCGTCGAGCTCGGTCCGCAGATCGTTCGCTTGCGCCCGGCCGCCCACAGTCGCACGCGGATACTCTCCTATGCGCTGAAAGTCTCGCCCGAGCAGCATTTCATCAACTGGCAGCAAGACCCGCAGGGCAATTACCTGGCGCGGCTGGTGTTTCCGGAAAAGACCGACGAACTGCGGATCGAAGTCGACCTGCTGGCCGAAATGGCGGTCTTCAACCCCTTCGATTTCTTCCTCGAACCCTACGCAGAAAAAATCCCGTTCGCTTATGCCGCGGACGAGCGCAAGGAACTGGCGCCGTACCTGGAAACCTTGCCCCTGACGCCAAAATTCAAGGCCTATCTGGACGGCATCGATCGTACGCCACTGCCCGCCGTGGATTTCCTCGTCGCGCTCAACCAGCGCCTGAGTGAAGACATCGATTACCTGATCCGCATGGAGCCAGGCGTGCAAACCCCCGAATTCACCCTCGAACAGTCCTCCGGCTCGTGCCGTGACTCCGCGTGGCTGCTGGTGCAACTGCTGCGCAACCTCGGGCTGGCGGCGCGCTTCGTTTCCGGTTACCTGATCCAGTTGACCGCCGACGTGAAAAGCCTTGATGGCCCGTCCGGCACTGAAGTCGATTTCACCGACCTGCACGCCTGGTGCGAGGTGTACTTACCCGGCGCTGGCTGGATCGGCCTGGATGCGACTTCCGGGCTATTTGCCGGTGAAGGACACATTCCGTTGGCCTGTAGTCCGGATCCATCCTCGGCGGCACCGATCACGGGTTTGGTGGAACCGTGCGAGTGCGAATTCAGCCACGAAATGTCGGTTGAGCGGATTTGGGAGGCGCCCCGCGTCACCAAGCCTTACACCGACGATCAATGGCTGGCGATTCAGGCCCTGGGTCGGCAAATCGATGCCGACCTGCTGGAAGGCGATGTGCGCCTGACCATGGGCGGTGAGCCAACCTTCGTGTCCATCGATGACCCGGACGGCGCCGAGTGGAACACGGCGGCGCTGGGGCCGGATAAACGCCGACTGTCCGCCGAGCTGTTCCAGCGCATGCGTAGACGCTACGCGCCGCAGGGGCTGGTGCATTTCGGGCAGGGCAAGTGGTACCCCGGTGAGCAACTGCCGCGCTGGTCGCTCAATTGCTACTGGCGACGCGACGGCGTGCCGATCTGGCAAAACAACGCGCTGATCGCCGATGAGCAGGAAGATTACGGCGCCAATGGCGAGTTGGCCGGGCGTTTTCTGGCGAGCGTCGCCGAGCGCCTGAAAATTCCGACACGCTTTGTGTTTCCGGCCTACGAAGATAATTTCTATTACCTCTGGCGCGAAGGCACTTTGCCGCAGAACGTCAGCGCCGAGGATTCCCGTCTTGAAGAGCCGCTGGAGCGTGCGCGCCTGCGCAAAGTCTTCAGCCAGGGTCTGGACAAGGTCATCGGCCAGGTCCTGCCGCTGGCGCGCACCGCCAAGGGCGATCAATGGCAAAGCGGTCGCTGGTACCTGCGCGACGAGCATTGCCGACTGGTGCCAGGTGATTCGCCGCTGGGCTATCGCTTGCCGCTGGGTTCGCAGCCTTGGGTGAAAGCGGCGGAATATCCGTTCATTCATCCGCAAGACCCTAATCAAGAGTTCCCGCCGCTGCCAGACGCTGCACAACTGCAAAGCCAGGGCGCGGCTGCCGTTGCTGAAGATCGAGCGCCGAAGATCGACGAATCCGCCGACTGGCTGACCCGCACCGCGTTCTGCGCTGAGGCACGGGAAGGCCGGTTGTACCTGTTCATGCCGCCACTGGAGCGCGCTGAGGACTATCTGGAACTGGTCGCGGCCATCGAAGCCACCGCGGATGAACTGCATTGCCCAGTGTTGCTGGAAGGCTACGAGCCGCCGAGCGATCCGCGCCTGAGCAACTTCCGCATCACCCCGGATCCGGGCGTTATCGAAGTCAACGTGCAGCCGTCCACGACGTGGGACGAATTGGTCGAGCGCACCGAATTCCTTTACGAAGAAGCGCGTCAGACCCGACTCACCACCGAGAAATTTCTCATCGATGGTCGGCATACCGGCACCGGTGGCGGTAACCATTTCGTACTGGGTGGCGCGACACCGGCTGACTCACCGTTTTTGCGGCGTCCGGATTTGCTGCGCAGCCTGATCAGTTACTGGCATAACCACCCGTCATTGTCCTATCTGTTTTCCGGACTGTTCATCGGCCCAACGTCCCAGGCACCGCGCGTCGACGAAGCACGCAACGATGCCTTGTATGAGCTGGAAATAGCTTTCGCGCAGATGCCTGAGCCGGGTGAAGAGTGTGCGCCGTGGCTGGTGGATCGACTGTTGCGCAACCTGCTGATCGATGTCACTGGCAACACTCACCGTGCCGAGTTTTGTATCGACAAACTCTACTCGCCGGACGGCGCAACGGGACGCCTTGGGCTGCTGGAATTGCGCGCATTTGAAATGCCACCCCATGCGCGCATGAGCCTGGCGCAACAGTTGTTGCTGCGGGCGCTGGTCGCTCGTTTCTGGCGCGAACCCTATGCGCCGCCGGAGCTGGCGCGCTGGGGCACGGAGCTGCACGACCGGTTCCTGTTGCCGCATTTTATCGAACAGGATTTCGCCGATGTCATCGTCGAACTCAACGCCGCCGGTTACCCGGTGCGGGCCGAGTGGTTCGCGGCGCATCTGGAGTTTCGTTTTCCCAAGGTCGGCGATTACGCCGTCAGCGGCATTGCGCTGGAACTGCGTCAAGCGCTGGAGCCGTGGCATGTGTTGGGCGAAGAGGGCGCGGTCGGTGGCACGGTGCGTTACGTGGACTCGTCCCTGGAGCGCTTGCAGGTCAAGCTCAGCGGCATGCCGCCGCAGCGTTATTTGCTGACCTGCAACGGCATCCCGGTGCCATTGCAGCCGACCGGGCGTGTAGGCGAATTCGTCGCTGGCGTGAGATTCCGCGCCTGGCAACCGGCCAATTGCCTGCAACCGACCATCCCGGTTCACGCGCCGCTGGTGTTTGACCTGCTCGACACCTGGATGGGGCGTTCGCTGGGCGGTTGCCAGTATCACGTCGCGCATCCGGGCGGGCGCAACTACGAGACCTTGCCGGTCAATGCCAATGAAGCCGAGAGCCGGCGAATGGCGCGTTTTTTCAGGATCGGACACACGCCAGGGAAACTTCCTATCCCGATTCTGGAAATTAACGACGAGCTGCCGATGACTCTCGATTTACGACGTTTCTAAACCGTACGCGACGCTCGGATTTTTCGTATATCCGGGCGTCATGAGCCTGCGTTAGTCTGACCGTTCCCTGCTGTCTGCCGAGCTTTCCATGCCTGACCTGCTAGACCGCTACCCGCTCACGGCGGGCACCTATCACGAACTGCTCGACGACAGCGGCGCCGTGCGCCCGCACTGGCGCCGACTGTTCGACCAATTGCAGCGCAGTACGCCAGCGCAACTGGTGCAGCGTCAGGCCCTGCTGACCCGGCAGATTCAGGAAAACGGTGTCACCTACAACGTCTACGCCGATCCCAAGGGCGCCGACCGGCCATGGGAGCTGGACCTGCTACCCCACGTGATTGCCGCTGACGAATGGGAACAGCTGTCGGCCGGTATCGCCCAGCGTGCGCGATTGCTCAATGCCGTACTGGCCGATCTGTATGGCCCGCAACGGCTGATCGCCGAAGGCCTGCTACCGGCCGAACTGGTGTTCGGCCACAACAATTTCCTCTGGCCCTGTCAGGGCATCAATCCGCCTGACGGGGCTTTTCTGCATCTGTATGCGGTGGATTTGGCGCGTACCCCCGATGGTCGCTGGTGGGTCACAGCGGACCGCACTCAAGCGCCGTCCGGTGCCGGTTATGCACTGGAAAACCGCACCATCGTGTCCCGGGCCTTTCCCGAGCTGTACCGCGACCTGAAGGTGCAGCATCTCGCTGGCTTCTTCCGTACGCTTCAGGAAACCCTGGCCCGACAGGCGCCGAGCGATGAAGAAGTGCCGCTGGTGGTGTTGCTGACACCGGGACGTTTCAACGAAAGCTATTTCGAACATCTATACCTGGCGCGCCAGCTCGGTTATCCGCTGGTGGAGGGCGGCGACCTGACGGTACGCGATGCCACGGTTTACCTGAAGACCCTGAGCGGTCTGCGCCGGGTTCATGCGGTCATGCGCCGGCTCGACGACGATTTCTGCGACCCGTTGGAGCTGCGCACCGATTCGGCCCTTGGCGTGCCAGGCCTCCTGGAAGCCGTGCGGCAGGGGCGGGTGCTGGTGGCCAATGCGCTTGGCAGTGGTGTGCTGGAGTCGCCGGGGTTGTTGGGTTTTTTGCCGAAGATCAATCAGTTTCTGTTTGGCGAAGAACTGATCTTGCCGTCCATCGCTACCTGGTGGTGCGGTGAGGCGCCGGTACTGGCGCAGGCCCTGGAAAAGCTGCCTGAACTGCTGATCAAACCGGCGTTTCCGTCCCAGAGTTTTGCGCCGGTATTTGGTCGCGATTTGAGTGAAAAACAGCGCCAGGAGCTTGCCGAGCGCATGCAGGCACGGCCTTACGCCTATGTTGCGCAAGAACTGGCGCAGTTGTCCCAGGCGCCGATCTGGCAAGCCGAGGGCGGAGTGCTGCAACCCCGCGCCATTGGCATGCGCGTGTATGCCGTGGCCAGCCGCGAAGGCTATCGGGTGCTGCCCGGTGGTTTGACCCGCGTGGCCGCCGAGGCCGATGCCGAAGTGGTGTCGATGCAGCGCGGCGGTGCCAGCAAGGACACCTGGGTGTTGGGCGACCGCCCGCCCAGCGGCGAACAATGGAAAGCCCAGCGCAATATCGGCGTACATGATCTGGTGCGGCGCGATCCGTATCTGCCGTCGCGGGTGGTGGAAAACCTGTTCTGGTTTGGCCGCTACTGCGAGCGCTGCGATGACAGCGCGCGGTTGCTGCGGATCATGCTGGCGCGATACGTGGATGGCGATGACCCGCAAGCCCTGCAAGCGGCGGTCGAACTTGGCGAACGGCTGATGCTATTGCCCGAAGACGGCGAACTGCCGGAACGTTTGCTGGCGGCAATCCTCGGCGATGACTGGCCATTCAGCCTGCGGTCCAACCTGCAACGCTTGCAGTGGGCGGCCTCGCAGGTACGCGGCAAGCTGTCGCGGGAAAACTGGCAGGCGCTGGTGGAGTTGCAGCGCGAAGCCATCGAACTGGAAACCGATGAGCCGGATTTCGGCGAGCTGCTGGATTTCCTCAACCGTCTGGTGATGTCCCTCGCGGCGCTGTCCGGTTTTGCCCTGGACGACATGACACGGGACGAAGGCTGGCGATTTTTGATGATCGGCCGGCGGATTGAGCGCCTGCAATTTCTCAGTGGCAGCCTGGCGGCGTTTCTGCGTGGCGCCGGGGCCTTCGATCAGGCCGGATTGGAATGGCTGCTGGAGCTGGGCAACAGCAGCATCACCTACCGCTCGCGGTATCTGGCGGTGGCGCAATTGATTCCGGTACTCGACCTGTTGCTGCTCGACGAACAGAACCCGCACGCGGTGCTGTTCCAGTTGAAATTGGTAACCCACACCCTTAAACGCTTGAACGATGACTTTGGTGCTCCGCGCGAAGCCGGATTGCCACAATTGGTCGAGCGGCTGGCCCGTTTCGACCTCGGCTGTCTGGAGAATCCGTTGTTCGGTGAAGCCAGTGTGCGTGCGGCGATCGATGGGCTGGCAGATTTGCTGCAAGAGATTGCCGAGGCCAGCGGGCAAGTGTCCGATCGCCTGGCCCTGCGCCATTTCGCCCATGTCGATGATGTCAGCCAGCGCACGGTGTCGGTCTGATGAGCGCCCATTACCAGATTTTCCACGACACTCATTATCACTACGACAGCCCGGTGTCCCTGGCGCAGCAACTGGCCCATTTGTGGCCAAGGTCATGTGCCTGGCAGCGCTGCACGGATCAGCAACTGCAGATCAGCCCGGAGCCGACTGCGCGTCGCGATGAGCTGGACGTGTTCGGCAACCCGCTGACCCGGCTGGCGTTCGAGCGCCCTCATGATGAACTGTTGGTCAACGCCAGCCTCACGATCGAGGTGCTGCCCCGGCCCGCGCTGGACTTCAATCTGTCCCCGGCGTGGGAAGACACCCGCAACGCGCTGACCTACAGCAGCCAGCCGCTGTCGCCCGAACTGCTCGAAGCCTGCCGCTACCGCTTCGAATCACCCTATGTGCATTTGAAGCGCAACTTCGTTGAATTTTCCGAGAGTTGCTTCCCGACCGGGCGACCGCTGCTGCTTGGGGTTCAGGCTCTGATGGAGAAGATATTCAGCGAGTTCACCTTCGATGCCGAAGCGACGCAGGTAGCGACGCCGCTGGTGGAAGTGCTGGAGCGTCGACGTGGGGTCTGTCAGGACTTCGCGCACTTGATGCTCGCTTGCGTGCGCTCCCGTGGCCTCGCCGCGCGCTATATCAGCGGTTATCTGCTGACCCAGCCGCCACCCGGTCAGCCACGCTTGATCGGCGCCGATGCATCTCATGCGTGGCTGTCGGTGTTTTGCCCGGTGTCGGGCTGGGTGGATTTCGATCCGACCAACAATGTGCAGCCGGCGCTGGAACACATCACATTGGCCTGGGGGCGGGACTTTTCCGATGTGTCGCCCTTGCGGGGGGTGATTCTGGGTGGTGGTAATCACGACCCGGAAGTCCGCGTTACGGTGATGCCACTGGAGTAAAGAAGATCAACTGTAGGAGCGAGCCTGCTCGCGATAGCGGTGTTTCAGTCAAACAAATATTGGATATGCCGCCGCCATCGCGAGCAGGCTCGCTCCTACAGGGATTGTGGTGTTCTGTGGAATTCGATTGGCCTGCGAGGGTCGGCAGCGGCGCTGCCAACCCTGGACACAGATCCGGTGGGCCCGATCAGATCATCCGGCCCGGAGGGTCTCAGGCGTCGGGCGCCTGGTCTTTCGGTGCATCAACATCATCTTCTGCTGCCACTTCTTCCCCGTCAGGGTTCAGTGCTGTTTCTTCAGCTGTAGCTTTCTTGCGCTGAAGCTTTTCCTCTTTCTTCTGTTCCTTGGCCAAGTCACGCTGACGTTTGGCGAAGGAGTAGTTGGGTTTAGCCATGGGCGATCCTCTGGGGTCGAAGGTGAGGTTGAGCGGCGCGTATTCTGCCCTGTATCGGTGCCGAGTCGTTAGTCGGGTTTTTGCTCGACCCACTTCGGCGGTACGCTCGGTTGCCAGGCATCGAGGGCTTCGAGCAGCGTCTGTGGCGATTCGCTCACCTGCAGCATGTCACGGTGAGCCCCGCGAACGAAGCCTTCGCCGACGATGTGATCAAGAAAACCGGTGAGTTTGCTGTAGAAACCGTTCACTTCCAGCAAGCCCAGCGGTTTGCCGTGGTAGCCGAGTTGGCCCCAGGTCCAGACTTCGAACAGTTCTTCCAGGGTGCCGAGGCCGCCGGGCAACGCGATGAAAGCATCGCTGAGTTCGGCCATCCGCGCCTTGCGCGCATGCATGCCGTCGACCACTTCCAGGCGAGTCAGACCGCTGTGGCCGATTTCCTTGTCCTTGAGGCTTTGCGGAATGATGCCGATCACTTCACCACCGGCCGCCAGCGCGGCGTCAGCCACAATGCCCATCAGGCCCACGGCGCCACCGCCATAGACCAGCGTCAGCTTGCGCTCGGCCAGTGCCTTGCCCAAGGCCACAGCCGCTTCACGATAAGCCGGGTTGGTGCCGGTGCTGGCCCCACAAAATACACATACGGATGCTAAAGACATGCCTTACTCCATGGTCGATCAGGGCCACAGAGTAAAGGCAGGCGCTCGGCGCTCCAAGGGCTAAACTTCCCGCTTGGGCGTTTCATAGGTGCCGCTGGCGCCACAGGCATAGGCGGCAAGCAAGCTGCACAACAGGCTATTGAGGGACATGACAGACGCTCCGTTGATTGATGACGATCTGATCATAGGGCCGGGCCAGACGCCTGGCTGGTAGATTGTTTCCATCGATGTCATAGCCTGAAAGTTGTATACAATTTTTGATTCAAGTCATATGAACTTGCGAAGTTTTCAGGCAGTCTTCTGTCCATTCGCATTTTTCAATAACCCTGCCTTGGAGATTCACCATGTTTGCCAAACTTGTTGCGGTATCCCTGCTGACACTGGCCAGCAGCCAATTGATGGCTGCCGAGTGCAAAGTCACCGTTGACTCCACTGACCAAATGTCCTTCAACACCAAGGCCATTGAGATCGACAAGAGCTGCAAAACCTTCACCGTCGAACTGACCCACTCCGGCAGCTTGCCGAAAAACGTCATGGGCCATAACTGGGTGCTGAGTAAAGAAGCCGACATGCAGCCGATCGCCACCGATGGCCTGAGCGCCGGCATCGACAAGCAGTACCTGAAGGAAGGCGATGCGCGCGTGATCGCCCATACCAAAATCATCGGCGCCAAGGAAACCGACTCGGTGACCTTCGACGTGTCGAAGCTTGATGCCAACGAAAAATACGGCTTCTTCTGCTCGTTCCCGGGCCACATCTCGATGATGAAAGGCACCGTTACCCTGAAGTAATCAGGCACACCGCGTCATCGTTCATCGCTGGCAAGCCAGCTCCCACAAGGTTCTATGTCGGACACAATGTTTGTGAGCACCCGAAACCCTGTGGGAGCGAGCTTGCTCGCGAATGGGCCATCAACATCGACAAATATGTTGGCCAAAGAAAAGCCCGCTGAGGATCGCTCCTCAGCGGGCTTTTTCATTCACTCACGCCTCAAGGCGCAAACGGCATCACCCGCTTGTGGTGCGTCTTGTTGTACGTGCTGACGATGATCTTGAACGCTTCCTCACGCACCGGCTGGCCATGCAGGAAAGCGTCGATCTCGGCGTAGGTCACGCCGTGGGACGCTTCGTCCGGCTTGCCCGGCGACAGGTCTTCAAGGTCGGCGGTCGGGACTTTTTCCACCAGCGATTCCGGTGCGCCAAAGCTGCGCGCAATCGCCCGGACCTGGTTTTTCACCAGGCCGCTGAGCGGTGCCAGGTCACAGGCGCCGTCACCGAACTTGGTGAAGAAACCCATCACCGCTTCCGCCGCGTGGTCGGTGCCGATCACCAGGCCATGGGCCGCGCCGGCGATGGTGTACTGGGCGACCATGCGCATCCGCGCCTTGGTGTTGCCGAGCACGAAATCCACCGAGACCGCGTGCTTGCCTTCGAACGCCGCCACTTCATTGGCCAGAGATTTGACTGCCGGACCGATGTTCACAGTGTGGCGCTCGTCCGGGTTGATGAAATCCACCGAAGCCTGGGCATCGTGTTCATCGAACTGGGTCTCGTACGGCAGGCGCACGGCGATGAACTTGTAGCTGCCGTCACCCGTGCGCTGGCGCAGTTCACGCATGGCGCGCTGGGCCAGCAGGCCGGCGGTCAGGGAGTCGACACCGCCGCTGATGCCCAGCACCAGCGTCTTGAGCCCGGAATTGACCAGGCAGTCCTGGATGAAGGTAATGCGTCGGGCTACTTCGGCCTCGAGGGCGGCGTCGTCGGCGAACGGCGGTTGAACCTTGAGCTGCTCAGCAATCTCACGCTGTACGGCTTGCATGAATTCACTCCTTGCTTGATGTGCTGGAAAGGGCGGCAGGAACCTGGAAAACGTGTCGCAAATAGGCGACGAAATTCGGGTCTTTGCAGTGAGTCTTGCCTGGCTCGTCGGAGATCTTCGCCACCGGCGCGCCGTTGCAGGCGGTCATTTTAAGCACGATGCTCATCGGTTCGACACCCGGAATGTCACACGTCAGGTTGGTGCCGATGCCGAAGCTGACATTGATCCGACCACGCAGCGCCCGGAATATTTCCAGTGCCTTGGGCAGCGTCAGGCTGTCGGAGAAGGTCAGGGTCTTGCTCATCGGGTCGATGCCGAGCTTGTGGTAGTGGGCGATGGCTTTTTCCGCCCACACCACGGGATCACCGGAGTCATGGCGCAAGCCGTCGAAGAGCTTGGCGAAAAACAGGTCGAAATCGCCGAGGAAGGCATCCATGGTGATGCAGTCGGTCAGGGCGATCCCCAGCAAACCGCGATACTCGCGGACCCAGCAGTCGAGGGCGGCAATCTGACTGTCGATCAATCGCGGACCGAGTTGCTGGTGAGCCATGATCCATTCGTGAGCCATTGTGCCCAGCGGCTTCATGTCCAGTTCCCGGGACAGGTGTACGTTGCTGGTGCCGACGAAACGGCCGGGGAAATCGTGCTTGAGCACGTTCACCACTTCTTCCTGCACGCGGTACGAAAAGCGCCGGCGCGTGCCGAAATCGGCTACCTGCAATTCCGACAATTCGTCGCTGCTGGCGTTGGCGGTGAGCCAGTCGAACTTGCGATAGAGCTGCTCGCGGGCCTGCTCGAGGACGATTTCCCGGTAACGATAGCGGTTACGCACTTCGCTGACGATCGCCAGTATCGGCACTTCAAACAGGATCACATGCAACCACGGCCCGCGCAGGCGGATAAACAGCTCGCCGTTTTCGATGCCGGTGTGGATGTAGCGCAAGTTGAAGCGAAACAGCCCGAGAAAGCGCAGGAAATCCGGCTTCAGGAAGCTGATGCGCTCCAGAAAACTCAACTGGTCGGCGCTCAGGCTCAACTCGGCCAGGCGCTCGATCTGGAAACGGATCTCCGCCAGGTACGGGCGCAAATCCTCACTGTTACGGCAACGAAACTCCCATTCGACTTCGACGTTCGGGTAGTTGTGCAGCACCGCCTGCATCATCGTCAGTTTGTAGAAGTCGGTGTCGAGCAGGTTCTGCACGATGCGATCGGCAAACACACTCTCGCTCATAACGGGGGTTCTCCACATTCAATAGAGCTAGTGGCGCATATCAGTGGTGAGGATTGCCAGCGATTTTTGCGTTATCAGTGGTAGCGGGGTGGTCAACCTGCTCCAGCATCCACTTCACAAAATCCCGCACCTTCGGCACTTCCGCCGAATGCTCCGGATACGCCAGGTAATAGGCATCGGTGCTGGGCATTGCATGCTGCCAGGGAATGACCAGTTTGCCTTCGGCCAGTTCCTCTTCCACCAGAAACCGGGGCAGCAATGCGACGCCGCAGCCGACCTGCGCGGCGCGGATGCACATGTAGAAGGTTTCGAAGCGCGGGCCGTGGTAGCTGTGTTCGGTGTGGTAGCCCTGACTGTCGAACCAGTCATGCCAGCCCTGGGGGCGTGAGGCGTTTTGCAGCAGGACCAGATCGGTGAGTTGCGTCGGGTCGGTGAACGGCTCGGCTGGCAGGCTGCCGGGAGCGCATACCGGCACCAGTTCTTCGCTGAACAACTTCAGGCATTCGGTACCCGGACGTGAGCCCTGGCCAAAGTAGAACGCCAGGTCACTGCGGCCTTGCAGCAGATCATCGGCTTCCTGTTCGCTGCACAGGTCCAGGTGAATCGACGGATGGCGTAGGCGCCAGCCTTTCAGCCGCGGCACCAGCCAGCGTGCGCCGAATGTCGGGGGCGTCGAGACGCGCAGGACTTCGGTTTCGCCGCCGTAGGAGCGCAGGTAATGGGTCGACATCTCGACCTGCGTGAGGATTTTTCGTACTTCCACCAGGTACAAATCGCCCGCCGGGGTCATTTGCAGGCGTCGACGCACCCGGCGAAACAGCAAGTGCTGCAGCAGCTCTTCCAGTTGCGCGACCTGCTTGCTGACGGCGCTCTGGGTCAGGTTCAGTTCTTCGGCGGCCCGGGTGAAGCTCAGATGCCGGGTCACGGCTTCGAAACACTGCAGGGCAGCGATCGATGGCAAATAGCGTTTGTTCAGCATGGGCGGTCCTTTGTTCTTGTCTCTTTATTGCCAGCAATGCACAGCATGAATAAACGGAATGATATCTCTCTTAAAGGTCGTTTGTTGAGTAACCTCGGGGGCGCTAAAACTACAGGTCTGATCAGCCGTGATTTTCCGGCTGCACCCGTTCCGTTTTTTGCTTGAGGAGTGACCCATGGTTGCCGCATTGCTTGATCGTCTTGGTGTGAACCCGGCCCTGTACCAGAACGGCAAAGTGCCGGTGCATTCGCCCATCGACGGCAGTCGCATCGCCGCCGTGAACTGGGAAGGCGCTGCCGAAGTCGAGCAGCACATCAGTCGCGCAGATCATGCGTTCGAACTGTGGCGCAAGGTTCCGGCGCCGCGCCGTGGCGAACTGGTGCGTCAACTGGGCGACATTCTGCGTGAATATAAAGCCGATCTCGGCGAGCTGGTGTCCTGGGAAGCCGGCAAGATCACTCAGGAAGGCCTGGGCGAAGTTCAGGAAATGATCGACATCTGCGATTTCGCCGTCGGTCTGTCCCGCCAGTTGTACGGTTTGACCATCGCCTCCGAGCGTCCTGGTCACCACATGCGTGAAACCTGGCACCCGCTGGGCGTCGTCGGCGTGATCAGCGCGTTCAACTTCCCGGTCGCGGTCTGGGCCTGGAACGCTACGCTGGCGCTGGTCTGCGGCAACCCGGTGATCTGGAAACCGTCGGAAAAAACTCCGCTGACGGCACTGGCCTGCCAAGCGCTGTTCGATCGCGTGCTGAAGAACTTCAGTGACGCCCCACCGCACCTGAGCCAAGTCATCATCGGTGGCCGCGATGCCGGCGAAGCGCTGGTCGACGACCCGCGTGTCGCACTGGTCAGCGCCACTGGCAGTACCCGCATGGGCCGCGAAGTGGCACCGAAAATCGCCGCACGTTTCGCTCGCAGCATTCTGGAGCTGGGTGGTAACAACGCAATGATCCTCGGCCCAAGCGCCGATCTGGACATGGCCGTTCGCGCGATCCTGTTCAGTGCCGTCGGCACCGCCGGTCAGCGTTGCACCACGCTGCGTCGCCTGATTGCCCACGAATCGGTCAAGGAAGAAATCGTCACCCGCCTGAAAGCTGCCTACTCCAAAGTGCGCATCGGTCACCCGCTGGAAGGCAACCTGATCGGCCCGCTGATCGACAAACAAAGCTTTGAAAACATGCAGGACGCGCTGGAACAAGCGCTGAGCGAAGGCGGCCGGGTGTTCGGCGGCAAGCGCCAGCTGGAAGACAAATTCCCGAATGCCTACTACGTTTCGCCAGCCATCGTCGAAATGCCGGAGCAGAGCGACGTGGTCTGCCACGAAACCTTCGCGCCGATCCTCTACGTGGTCGGTTACAGCGACTTCAACGAAGCGCTGCGCCTGAACAACGCCGTGCCACAAGGCTTGTCCTCGTGCATCTTCACCACCGACGTGCGTGAAGCGGAGCAGTTCATGTCGGCGGTGGGCAGCGACTGCGGCATTGCCAACGTCAACATCGGCCCGAGCGGTGCGGAAATCGGCGGTGCGTTTGGTGGCGAGAAAGAAACCGGCGGTGGCCGTGAGTCGGGCTCCGACGCATGGCGCGGCTACATGCGCCGTCAGACCAACACCGTGAACTACTCGCTGGAGTTGCCGTTGGCGCAGGGCATTACGTTCGACTGAAGGGCCTCATCGCGGGCAAGCCTTGCTCCTACGGGATTTGTGTTGTGGCACATACCTGTAGGAGCAAGGCTTGCCCGCGATGCTTTTGATTTTAGTTTGTTAGGTTTCATTTTCGGAGTCTGGCAATGCCGTTACGCGAAGAGTGTCTGTGGGAAAAACTGACGCCGCAAAGGCCTGACAACGCGGCGCTCAAGGGTGAAGTAAAGGTCGATGTCTGCGTCATCGGTGCCGGTTTTACCGGGCTGTCGGCGGCGGTGCATTTGCTGGAGCAAGGCAAGACGGTTTGTGTGCTGGAAGCCCATCGCGCCGGGCATGGCGGATCGGGGCGCAACGTCGGGCTGGTCAACGCCGGGATGTGGATTCCACCGGACGAGATCGAAGCCGGGTTTGGCGAAACGGTCGGCAGCCAGCTCAACCGCATGCTGGGTGCGGCGCCATCACTGGTGTTCAGCCTGATCGACAAATACAACATCGATTGCCAGTTGCGCCGCGAAGGCACGCTGCACATGGCGCACAACGCCCGTGGCGAAGCGGACTTGCGCAGTCGTGAAGAACAATGGAAACGCCGTGGTGCGCCGGTGGAACTGCTCACCGGGCAAGCCTGCGAACAAGCCACCGGTACCAAGAAAATCGCCGCCGCGCTGCTCGACCGGCGTGCCGGAACCCTCAACCCGATGGCCTACACAACGGGGCTGGCCAAAGCGGCCACCGGCCTCGGCGGCCAATTGTTCGATCATTCCCCGGTGACCCGACTCGAACGTCAGGGCCAGCGCTGGTCGGTGCAGACTGCTCAGGGTTCGGTACTGGCCGAGCAAGTGGTGATCGCCTCCAACGCCTACACCGAAGGTGACTGGACCGAGCTGCGGCGCAATTTCTTCCCCGGCTATTACTATCAAGTGGCGTCGGTGCCGTTGACCGAAGACGCTGCGCAACAAATTCTGCCCGGTGGCCAGGGATCCTGGGACACCCGTCAGGTCCTGAGCAGTATTCGTCGCGACAAGGACGGGCGCCTGCTTCTTGGCAGTCTGGGTAATGGCAACCAGAAGCCGGCCTGGTTCCTCAAGGCCTGGGCTGATCGCGTCCAGCAGCATTATTTTCCCTACCTCAAACCGGTTGAATGGGAGTGTACCTGGACCGGTTGCATCGCCTTCACCCCCGATCATCTGATGCGCCTGTTCGAACCGGCGCCCGGTTTAGTGGCAGTCACCGGCTATAACGGTCGGGGCGTGACCACAGGAACAGTCGTCGGCAAAGCCTTTGCCGATTACTTGTGTAACGGAAATCCTCAGGCGCTACCGATTCCCTTCGCTCCCATGCAGCCACTGGCCGGGGTGGGCTTGCGCAGCTGTTTATATGAGGCAGGGTTTTCTCTGTATCACGCAGGCCAGTGCTTGCGGATCGTGATCTGATTGTTGAAATTTGTTGCGGGGAGCGGCGCTTTTTCGTTCAGCAGCTAGCCTGTAATGGTGCGGGTTGTAGCAGTCCCGCACCAGCAGTGTGCAGTTCGGTGACGTACGTTGTTACAGGCTGGTTGCACGCCGTTTGGTGCCGCGGTTGCAATGATGGCGCAGAGGGGTTGCGCCTCGAAAAAAATACGGTTTCACCTTCCGCGGTTTAGACGGTTGCACGCCCAATGAAAATGGGTCAGAAACAGTCGAAATAACAATAAAGCAGCGACTTTTTTCAGAATAAAAAACCGATGGCACGGCCCTTGCTCTGAGCATTCAGTGAAGTCGCAGTGCCAATTAAAAAAAAACCTTGGAGCACCACCTCATGTCCCAGACGTTTTACAAGAAAGGCTTTCTGGCCCTCGCAGTGGCAACTGCGTTGGGTGTTTCTGCGTTTGCTCAAGCTGATGTGAAAATCGGCGTAGCGGGTCCAATGACGGGCGCCAACGCAGCATTTGGCGAGCAGTACATGAAGGGTGCACAGGCAGCAGCCGATGCGGTGAACGCAGCGGGTGGCGTAAACGGGGAAAAAATCGTACTGGTCAAGGGCGATGACGCCTGCGAACCGAAACAGGCTGTGACGGTCGCCAAGGACCTGACCAACCAGAAAGTTGCCGGCGTGGTCGGTCACTTCTGCTCCTCGTCGACCATCCCGGCCTCCGAGATCTACGACGAAGCGGGCATCATCGCCATCACTCCAGGCTCCACCAACCCACAGGTTACCGAACGCGGCCTGAGCGCCATGTTCCGTATGTGCGGTCGTGACGACCAGCAAGGCATCGTGGCCGGCGACTACATCGTCGACGTGCTCAAGGGCAAGAAGGTTGTCGTACTGCACGACAAGGACACCTACGGCCAAGGCCTGGCTGACGCCACCAAGGCTCAACTGGTAAAGCGCGGCGTAACGCCAGTGCTGTATGAAGGCCTGACCCGTGGCGAGAAAGACTTCAGCACCATCGTGACCAAAATCCGCGGTGCCGGCGCTGACGTCGTCTACTTCGGCGGCCTGCACCCGGAAGCCGGTCCTCTGGTGCGTCAACTGCGTGAACAAGGTCTGAAAGACGTCAAGTTCATGTCCGACGACGGCATCGTGACCGACGAACTGGTGACCACCGCTGGCGGCCCGCAATTCGTTGATGGCGTGCTGATGACCTTCGGTGCCGACCCACGCCTGCTGCCAGACAGCAAGGCCGTGGTAGACGCATTCCGCAAGGCCGGTACCGAGCCTGAAGGCTACACCCTGTACGCCTACGCTTCGGTGCAAACCCTGGCTGCAGCTTTCAACGGTGCCAAATCCAACAAGGGCGAAGAAGCCGCTGCCTGGCTGAAGAAAAACCCAGTCAAGACCGTCATGGGCGAGAAGACCTGGGACAGCAAGGGCGACCTGAAAGTCTCCGACTACGTGGTTTACCAGTGGGACAAGGACGGCAAATATCACCAGCTGGAAAAACAGAAGTAAGGGCTGACTCAATTGGGTGAACCCCCGGGTCCCCTGTGGGAGCGAGCTTGCTCGCGATGACGGACTGGCAGACGACAACTTTGTTGAATGTTCCGCCGCTATCGCAGGCAAGCCAGCTCCCACAGGGGCCGTGGTGGCTTGCCTGATCGTGTTTGACATTGCTCCGACGTAAATCTGTATTTTCCTTAGAAGAACCGCACCCCCACAGGTGTGCAGGTTCTCATTGCGTGAGATTGCGTTATGGATGGTATTTTCCTGCAGCAACTGGTCAATGGCCTGACCCTCGGGTCGGTCTATGGCCTGATCGCCATCGGCTACACAATGGTCTATGGCATCATCGGCATGATCAACTTCGCCCACGGCGAGGTTTACATGATTTCCGCTTACCTCGCGGCGATCAGTCTGGCTCTGCTGGCTTACTTCGGTATCGAATCCTTCCCGCTGCTGATGCTCGGCACCCTGATCTTCACCATCGTCGTCACGGCGGTGTATGGCTGGGTCATCGAGCGTGTCGCCTACAAACCCCTGCGTAACTCTACCCGACTGGCACCGCTGATCAGCGCCATCGGTATTTCGCTGATCCTGCAAAACTACGCACAGATCGCCCAGGGCGCGAAGCAACAAGGCGTTCCTACGTTGCTGACGGGTGCGTGGCGTGTCGAGGTCGGCACAGGTTTCGTGCAACTGACCTACACCAAGGTGTTCATTCTGGTCGCCGCGTTTGTCGGGATGGCCGCACTGACCTACATCATCAAGTACACCAAGCTCGGCCGCATGTGCCGTGCAACCCAGCAAGACCGCAAGATGGCTTCGATTCTGGGGATCAACACCGACCGGGTGATTTCCTACGTGTTCATCATTGGTGCAGCGATGGCGGCCCTGGCCGGCGTACTGATCACCATGAACTACGGCACATTCGACTTCTATGCCGGCTTCATCATCGGGATCAAGGCGTTCACCGCCGCGGTGCTCGGCGGGATTGGCTCGCTGCCTGGCGCCATGCTCGGCGGGATCATTCTCGGGATTTCCGAGTCGCTGTTCTCTGGTCTGGTGAACTCGGACTACAAAGACGTTTTCAGCTTCTCGCTGCTGGTTCTCGTTCTGGTCTTTCGGCCCCAAGGCCTGCTCGGCCGTCCTCTTGTGTCGAAGGTGTAAGCGATGTCTTCAACCACTAAAAAAACCATTGATATCAAAAAAAGTCTGGTTGACGCGATTCTTGCCGGCCTCATCGCCCTGATTGTGTTCGGGCCGATTGTCGGCGTCGTTCTCGATGGCTATGGCTTCAACCTGGAAACCACCCGGGTGGCGTGGATTGTCGCCATCGTCATGGCCGGTCGCTTTGCCCTGAGCATGTTCCTGCAAACCCCCAAGGGCCTGAGAATCCTCGAAGGTTTTGAGTCCACCGGTTCCGGGGTTCATGTACTCGCGCCTGACTACAAGTCCCGGTTGCGCTGGATCATCCCGCTGATGATCGTCCTCGCCGTGGTGTTCCCGTTCTTCTCCAACTCCTACCTGCTGGGCGTGGTCATCCTCGGGCTGATCTACGTACTGCTGGGCCTGGGGCTGAACATCGTGGTCGGCCTGGCCGGCCTGCTCGACCTGGGTTACGTGGCGTTCTACGCCATCGGTGCCTACGGCCTGGCGCTCGGTTATCAGTACCTGGGATTGGGTTTCTGGACGGTGCTGCCGCTGGCGGCGATCACGGCGGGCCTGGCCGGCTGCATCCTCGGCTTCCCGGTGCTGCGCCTGCACGGTGACTACCTGGCGATCGTGACCCTGGGCTTCGGTGAAATCATCCGACTGATCCTCAACAACTGGTTGTCGCTGACCGGCGGTCCGAACGGAATGCCGGCACCACTGCCGACCTTCTTCGGCCTGGAGTTCGGCAAGCGGGCGAAGGACGGCGGCGTACCGTTCCATGAGTTCTTCGGCATCGCCTACAACCCGGACGTGAAGTACTACTTCATTTATGCGGTGTTGTTCCTGGTGGTTCTTGGCGTGCTGTACATCAAGCATCGCCTGACGCGCATGCCTGTGGGCCGTGCCTGGGAAGCGCTGCGCGAAGATGAAATCGCCTGCCGGTCCATGGGCCTGAACCACGTGCTGGTCAAGCTCTCGGCATTCACCATCGGTGCATCGACGGCGGGTCTGGCCGGCGTGTTCTTCGCCACCTATCAAGGTTTCGTCAACCCGACCTCGTTCACCTTCTTCGAGTCCGCCCTGATCCTCGCCATCGTGGTACTGGGTGGCATGGGCTCGACCATCGGCGTGGTGATAGCGGCTTTCGTACTGACCGTCGCCCCGGAGCTGCTGCGTGGCTTCGCCGAATACCGCGTGTTGCTGTTCGGCGTCCTGATGGTGTTGATGATGATCTGGCGACCGCGCGGCCTGATTCGGATCAGCCGTACCGGTGTGACCCCGCGTAAAGGAGTAGCGCCATGAGCGAAGTCGTACTCAGTGTCGAAAAGCTGATGATGCACTTCGGCGGCATCAAGGCGTTGAACGATGTCAGCCTGCAGGTCAAGCGCAACTCGATCTTCGCCCTGATCGGCCCCAACGGTGCGGGCAAGACCACAGTGTTCAACTGCCTGACCGGTTTCTACAAGGCATCCGGCGGCAAGATTGAAGTGAACGTGCGTGGCGAACAGACCAACGTCATCAAATTGCTGGGCGAGTCGTTCAAACCGACCGATTTTGTCTCGCCGAAATCGTTCGCCAGTCGGCTGTACTACAAAATGTTCGGCGGCACCCACCTGGTGAACCGGGCCGGGCTGGCGCGGACATTCCAGAACATTCGCCTGTTCAAGGAAATGTCGGTGCTGGAAAACCTGCTGGTGGCCCAGCACATGTGGGTCAACCGCAGCCTGCTGGCGGGCATCCTCAACACCAAGGGCTACCGCAAGGCCGAGAGCGATGCGCTGGATCACGCGTTCTATTGGCTGGAAGTAGTGGACCTGGTGGACTGTGCCAACCGCCTGGCCGGTGAGCTTTCCTACGGCCAGCAACGTCGTCTGGAAATCGCCCGCGCCATGTGCACCCGTCCGCAGATCATCTGCCTCGACGAACCGGCCGCCGGCCTCAACCCTCAGGAAACCGAAGCGCTGAGCGCGATGATCCGGCTGCTGCGCGACGAGCACGATCTGACCGTGGTGCTGATCGAACACGACATGGGCATGGTTATGAGTATTTCCGACCACATCGTGGTGCTGGACCACGGCGTCGTCATCGCCGAGGGCGGCCCCGACGACATCCGCAACGACCCGAAAGTGATTGCCGCTTACCTGGGCGCCGATGAAGAGGAAGTGGTATGACCCAACCCATCCTCGAACTCAAGGATCTGAACGTGTTCTACGGCCCGATCCAGGCCCTCAAAGGCGTGTCGCTGCACATCAACGAAGGTGAAACGGTCAGCCTGATCGGCTCCAACGGTGCCGGCAAGTCGACGCTGCTGATGTCGATCTTCGGTCAGCCGCGGGCGGCGGACGGGCAGATCCTCTATCAGGGCGTGGACATCACGCACAAGTCGTCGCACTACATCGCCTCCAACGGCATCGCGCAATCGCCGGAAGGCCGGCGGGTGTTCCCCGACATGACCGTCGAGGAAAACCTGCTGATGGGCACCATTCCAATTGGTGACAAGTACGCCAAGGAAGACATGCAGCGCATGTTCAAGTTGTTCCCGCGACTTGAAGAGCGACGCACTCAGCGCGCGATGACCATGTCCGGCGGCGAGCAGCAAATGCTCGCCATTGCCCGTGCGTTGATGAGCAGGCCCAAACTGCTGCTGCTTGATGAGCCGAGCCTGGGTCTGGCACCGATCGTGGTGAAGCAGATTTTCGCCACCCTGCGCGAACTGGCGAAAACCGGCATGACCATCTTCCTGGTGGAGCAGAACGCCAACCACGCCCTTCGCTTGTCCGACCGTGCTTACGTGATGGTCAACGGCGAAATTCGCATGACGGGTACCGGCAAGGAGTTGCTGGTCAACGAGGATGTGCGTAACGCCTATCTCGGCGGGCACTAGATCGTTAGCGTTCAACAAAACGCCCTGACGTGCTCAACGTCAGGGCGTTTTTTTATGCGCGCTCCGTGGTGGCTGTTGTAGGAGCTGTCGAGTGAAACGAGGCTGCGATCTTTTGATCTTGTTTTCAGATCAAGTCAACAGATCGCAGCCTTCGGCAGCTCCTACAAGAGCGGCGTTGCGACGTAAAGTAAAATTGTGGAAAACAAATTCCCCAAGCTCCCAAACCGCGACATAAAGCCGCTGCAAATAGTTGTTTTGTCACGGTTTTGACTTGTCCCCGTTTGCTGTGGAGCTGGCTGTGAATAACGTGGGAGTAGCTGGCTGAGAGCCTTTCAATCCGTGGCCTCCAGCGATATGGTTGTTTTTTGATCAGGCGTTTTTGCGTGGCTTCAGGGTGGGTTTGTCAACCTTTTTCTGGGTGACGAAAGTGCAGCAAGTTACAGTGAACAAACCTGTGGATAAGTCTGTGATTAAACTCTGGAAAGACTTGGCTGAAGGCCGTGGTTACTGGCTTGCGGCCATCGTCGGTTTGACCGGCTGTTCGGGAAAATTGCCATGGGCTACACAGCAGGTCCGTCAGGGTCAAGCAAAAAAGTTTTGAAACGCCTCGCAAAGCCTTGTAGATAGCGGCTTTCAGCTTTTCCACTTGCCCCCGGAATGTGTGGATGGGACTGTGGATAACGTGCGCGCACATGGCTGCAAGCCACGGAAGGTAAGGTGTCGCGTGGTTTGATCGTTTTTTGTACAGGTTGTGCGGTGGTTGCCGCTGTGAGCAAGGCCGGGCATGCTGCCTGCTGATTTTCTATTTCCATGGCTGAGCATCAGCCGAAGCAAGGAGAACACGATGTCCAACACCCTGTTTATTACCGGCGCGACCTCCGGTTTTGGTGAAGCCTGTGCCCGTCGTTTTGCCGAGGCTGGCTGGAAACTGGTGCTGACCGGTCGTCGTGAAGAACGCCTCAATGCGCTGTGTGCCGAACTGTCGAAGCAGACTGAAGTGCATGGCCTGGTGCTCGATGTGCGTGATCGCAAGGCCATGGAAGAAGCCATTGCCAACCTGCCACCGTCCTTCGCCAAATTGCGCGGGCTGATCAACAACGCCGGCCTGGCGTTGGGTGTTGACCCGGCACCGAAGTGCGACCTGGACGATTGGGACACCATGGTCGACACCAACGTCAAAGGCCTGATGTACAGCACTCGTCTGCTGCTGCCACGCCTGATCGCTCATGGCCGTGGCGCCGGCATCGTCAACCTGGGTTCCATCGCCGGCAACTATCCGTACCCGGGCAGCCATGTGTATGGCGCCACCAAGGCATTTGTCAAACAGTTCTCCCTGAACCTGCGCTGCGACCTTCAGGGCACGGGCGTGCGGGTCAGCAACATCGAGCCGGGCCTGTGCGAAAGCGAGTTCTCACTGGTGCGTTTTGCCGGTGATCAGGAGCGTTACAACGCGACCTACGCCGGTGCCGAGCCTATCCAGCCGCAGGACATCGCCGACACCATTTTCTGGGTGCTCAATGCCCCGGCGCACATCAACATCAACAGCCTGGAATTGATGCCGGTCAGCCAGACCTGGGCCGGGTTTGCCATTGAACGCAAGTCTTAAGACCTTGTAACGGCCAATCGCGAGCGGGCTCCACGCATTCCCTGTAGGAGCGAGCCTGCTCGCGAAAGGCCGGAACAGACACCGCAAGACATCAGCTAGACTCCTCTCCCAACAGCTCCGCCACACCCGGCGGCCTAGAGGTATTAGAGGAGAAAAAGTGAGCAATCGAGGCGAGCAGTCGCTGCTCAAGCAATCGACCTTCCTGATGCTCGCCGTGACAGTCGCCGGGATCATCACCGGTTTTGTCTCGGGTGCCCAATCGATCCTGTTCGATGGCTTCTTTTCGCTGATCGCGGCGTTCATCAAGGTGCTGATGCTGATCACCGCCCGGATGATCGCCAAGGAGAGCAATCAGCGCTTCCAGTTCGGCTCCTGGCATCTGGAGCCCATGGTGCTGGTGATTGAGGGCAGTTTCATTTTCCTGGTCGCCATTTATGCCTTTCTCAATGGTGTGTTTGGCATCATCAGTGGTGGCCGCGAGGTCGAACTGGGGTTGGTGATCTTCTACGCCGCGTTCTTCACGGTCGTTGAGCTCATTTATTATTTCTACGTCCGCCGTCGCAATCGCACACTCAA
Source organism: Pseudomonas sp. SDO5591_S426 (assembly GCF_054070755.1). Lineage (NCBI taxonomy): Bacteria > Pseudomonadati > Pseudomonadota > Gammaproteobacteria > Pseudomonadales > Pseudomonadaceae > Pseudomonas > Pseudomonas sp. SDO5591_S426. Next base: position 22,799 of record NZ_JBSVXD010000071.1, read on the forward strand.
ATCATCGCTGATCCAGTTCGACAACATCAGTTGGCTGGTGGACGCGATGCTGTCGGCGGGACTGCTGGTGAGTTTCCTCATCGCGCTGCTGCTCAAGACTCAGGGTTACGGCAAGTGGGCGGTGTACGTCGACCCGATGATTCTGATTCTGCTGGCCTTGGGCATGCTCCCCCCGGCGTACAAAATCCTCGGCCCGGCATTGCGCGATGTATTGGGGATTGTCCCGGATCAATTGGACGACAAGGTGCGTCAAGTGATGGACGTGGCCAAGGTCGAGCATGGTTTCGACGACTACATTTCCTACGTGCAGAAACACGGTCGGGCCTGTTTTATCGAGATTCACATCGTGTTGCCGAAGGATTATTGGCTGGATGGCGTGGGCCAACTGGACAGTTTGCGCGAGGAAATTTCTGCGAAGCTCGGCAAGCCGGATGCTGCACGATGGCTGACCATCAGTTTTACCGGGGACCGGAAGTGGATTGAGTAACTTCCGATCCTTTTGATATCAGTCGAGGTACTCGGCCAACCCGCGATAGCAAGTCGCCAAGTGATAAGGCGTGGTCGACGGCATATCCCGGCGACTGACTTCACCTTGCTCATCACGGCATTCATACCAGCCGCCGGCATGCAGCGAGCGTTGCTGCAACGCCTGCAATTGGCGCAGCACCTCAGCTTCGCTGTCCGGCCGCAACGTCAACGCACGCAAATACTCGGCCTGCGCCCAGATACGCTGGGTGGCGTCACGGGCGCCGCCATCCGGCCCCAGATCAAGCATGGCCCGCACCGCGCCGGTTTGTTGATCGACACCCAGTTGTTCGGTGAACGCGAAGGCACGCTCCAGCGAAGCATGCAGTTTCGAACCGCGCAGCAGCCCAGATGATTCCAGCAGGAAATACCATTCGAACTGATGTCCCGGTTCAAACCAGTTATCCACAGCCCCCAACGGTTTCTCCATCAACACGCCGTGTTGCGGATCGATAAAACGCTTCTGCATGGCTGTGCACAACTCGACGAGTGCGCGTTGGACGCCGAGGTCTTCGCGTACCGCCAGCGTGGCGAGGAAGGCTTCGGCCAGGTGCATCAACGGGTTCTGCAACGGTCCGCTGTTCAGCGACGACCAGTCACGGTCAAGGCTGGCTTCATACAGGCCATCGCCGGTGGCAAAACGTCGGGCAATCACTTCCAGGGCGGCGTTGAGCACCGACTCCACCAACGGCTCGCGAACTTTGTCCCAGTAATGGGCGCAGGCGAACAGGATGAAGGCGTGGGTGTAGAGGTCTTTGCGCTGATCCAGCGGCGCGCCGTGCGGGTCGATGCTGTAGAACCAGCCGCCGTGCTCGGCATCGTGAAAGTGCCGCTGCAAGGAGCGGAACAGCGCTGCCGCACGCTCTTCGGCATCCGGCACCTGGCCGATCAGACTGGCAAACAGATACAACTGCCGCGCACAGGCCATGGCCCGGTAGCGTTGAGGTGGCAGCGGTTGATGCTCGGCGTCCAGCGCCTCATAGGGCAGCGCCATCTCGACATTCCAGCCGGGACCTTGCCAAAGCGGCACGATCACGTTGTGGAAGTGCTGTTGCACCGAGGCGAACAGGGCGTTCAGTTCAGGCTGGGAAGCGGAGCGGGAAACAGGCGGCATTGGCTGGCGTCGTCACGGCAGGGGCGATTGCGCGACATGTTAGCAGGCCTGAGTGACGTGATGTTTGTCAGGCCGTCATCGCTGGCAAGCCAGCTCCCACAGGTTAAGTGCAAATCCTTGTGGGCGCTGGCTTGCCAGCGATGAGGCCAGTTCAGGCAATAGAGAATCAGCCCGCCAACAACCACACTCCGGTCGCCGCCGAAGCCGCACCCGCCAGCCGCACCAACGGCGCCGCAGCCTGCGGCAATACCCGCACCAGCGCATAACCCAACCCATGCAATGCCGCTGTCGCCGCGACAAACCCTGCGGCATACGCCCAAGGGCTCGACATGTCAGGCAGTTCCAGGCCATGGGCCACGCCATGGAACAACGCGAACAACGCCGTGGCGCCGACCGCCATGCTCAACGGCGGACGCACCGCCAAGGCCACCGCCAGACCCAACGCCAGCACCGACGCGGCAATCCCGCTTTCCAGCGCCGGCAGGTTCAACCCTTCAAAACCCAGCAACCCACCCAGCAGCATGGTGCCGACGAAAGTGCACGGCAGCGCCCAGCGCGCCGCGCCTTGTTGCTGCGCCGCCCACAGGCCGACCGCCAGCATCGCCAGCAAGTGGTCGAGGCCGCCGATCGGGTGGCTGATGCCGGCGATCAAGCCGTTGTCGCCGTGCCCCGGGTGGGCGAAAGCGATGGCCGGGGTCAGCAGCAGGGCCATGGCGCCCAGAATGCGTTTCAGTGTCATGGATTGGCTTCCTTGTGGATAAATCGTGATCAGGCTGCGGTCAGCAAACCCTGGCGTTCGATGAAGGCGATGATCTCTTCCAGGCCCTGTCCGGTTTTCTGGTTGCTGAAGACGAACGGCTTGCCGTTGCGCATGCGCGTAGTGTCGCTATCCATCAGGGTCAGCGACGCGCCTACCAATGGTGCGAGATCGATCTTGTTGATCACCAGCAGATCGGATTTGCAGATCCCCGGCCCGCCCTTGCGCGGCAACTTGTCGCCGGCGGAAACGTCGATCACGTAGATGGTCAGGTCGGACAGTTCAGGGCTGAAGGTGGCCGAGAGGTTGTCGCCACCAGACTCCACCAGAATCAGGTCCAGTCCTGGGAAGCGGCGGTTGAGCTGATCCACGGCTTCGAGGTTGATTGAGGCGTCTTCGCGGATCGCGGTGTGCGGGCAACCGCCGGTTTCCACGCCGATAATCCGCTCCGGCGCCAGCGCTTCGTTGCGCACGAGGAAATCGGCGTCTTCGCGGGTGTAGATGTCGTTGGTGACGACGGCCAGGTTGTAGCGCTCGCGCAGGGCCAGGCACAGGGCCAGGGTCAGGGCGGTTTTACCGGAACCGACCGGGCCGCCGATGCCGACGCGAAGAGGTTGTGTGTTCATGTGATTCTCCAAAATATGGGGCCCTAGGAACGGAACAGACGGCTGTACTGGCGCTCGTGGGCCATGCACGCCAGGGACAGGCCAAACGCGGCGCTGCCATAGTGGTCGGGGTTGATGTGGCTGGCGTCCTGCTGGGCTTGTTGCAGCAGCGGCAGCAGTTCGCTGGTCAGGCGTTGGGCGGCTTGCTGGCCCAGCGGCAGGGTTTTCATCAGCACCGCCAATTGGTTTTCCAGCCAGCTCCAGAGCCACGCGGCCAGCGCATCCTGCGGGCTGATTTGCCAGGCGCGGGCGGCCAATGCCCAGCCCAGCGCCAGGTGTGGTTCGCGGCGTTGCTCAAGAAAGGCACGCGCCGCAGCATCGAGTTCCGGCAGGCCGTTGAGCAACTGCTGTAAGGAGTAGCCCATCTGCCGGCTCTCCTGATGCAGTTCGCGGGTTTCCCGGCTGGCGCGGTGCTCTTCGCAGCGTTGCAGCAGTTCGCTCCAGTTTTCCTCTGCCGCCGCCACGCAATGGGCGAGCAGCAACGGAGCTTCGAAGCGAGCAAGGTTGAGCAGCAATTGATCACTGATCCAGCGCCGCGCGCTGTCGGGATCGTGGACGCGACCGTTCTCCACCGCCATTTCCAGGCCTTGGGAATAGCTGTAGCCACCAATCGGCAATTGCGGACTGGCCAGGCGCAGCAATGCCCATGCGGGGTTCAAAGGCGCACGCCGAACTGGTGCAGCTTCGGTGGATAGTTGAAGTCTTCATCGCCGTGACGCGAATGATGATGGCCGCCGCCGTAAGCACCGTGTTCCGGCTGGAACGGTGCCTCGATGTTTTCGGCATGGGCGCCCAATTGTTCGAGCATGGCCTTGAGCACGTAATCGTCGAGCAGGCGCAACCAGCCATCCCCCACTTGCAGGGCAACATGACGATTGCCCAGGTGATAGGCCGCGCGGGTCAGCTCGAAGGCATTGGCGCAGGTGACGTGCAGCAGCTGTTCCGGGCGGGCGCAGACGCGGACGATGCGTCCGTCTTCGGCTTGTAAACATTCACCGTCGTACAACGGCGATTGGCCGCGCTCCAAAAACAGCCCGACGTCTTCGCCCTCGGCACTGAAACAGCGCAAACGGCTTTTGCTCCGGGCTTCGAAGGTCAGGTGCAACTCGGCGGCCCAGACGGGTTGAGGGTCGATTCTGCGATGAATCACCAGCATCGGAAAGCTTCCAGCAATGGACGATGCAGAGGCTAGAGCAAGGGGCTTGCCAATCGCGGTGATGCGTAGGAAATGCCTGAAGGAGGTGTAGGGCGAGTTGCGAAGTGTTGAGGTTTTTGGCTGAAGTTGGTGCGCTTCGGTTTTTTTTTGCACTAATTTGTAGCGCGCAAAAAAGATCGCAGCCTTCGGCAGCTCCTACAGGGAACGCAT
>NZ_JBSVXD010000072.1:0-27200 GCF_054070755.1 Pseudomonas sp. SDO5591_S426
CGCCGGCAAGCCGTGCTCCTACACAGCCACGACTACCCCCACCTACTTCACTAAATGTTCGTAATTTTTCCTTTATCAGCCCTTCGATGAGTATTTTCAATCGAAGCTGACTGGCTGTGCGCGTCTTTATGGGCTAGTATTTTCGCAAATGAACATTCATGTTCGAATTCAAATACAGAAACCAACAGAACTGATAAAAAGTTCCGAGACCTTAGCCGATGCCCACTTCTACCTTGCCTACGCCCCCTCTTGCCGAGGTCTACGATATCGCCGTCATCGGTGGCGGGATCAATGGCGTGGGGATCGCAGCGGATGCCGCAGGCCGCGGTCTCTCGGTGTTCCTTTGCGAAAAGGATGACTTGGCCAGCCACACCTCTTCGGCCAGCAGCAAGCTGATCCACGGCGGCCTGCGCTACCTCGAACATTACGAATTCCGCCTCGTGCGCGAAGCCCTGGCCGAACGTGAAGTGCTGCTGACCAAAGCCCCGCACATCGTCAAGCAAATGCGCTTCGTGCTGCCGCACCGTCCGCACCTGCGCCCGGCCTGGATGATCCGCGCCGGCCTGTTCCTGTATGACAACCTCGGCAAACGCGAACAGCTCCAGGGTTCGAAAAGCCTGAAGTTCGGCCCGGATAGCGCGCTGAAAAGCGAAATCACCAAAGGCTTCGAATACTCCGACTGCTGGGTCGACGATGCGCGTCTCGTTGTGCTGAATGCCATGGCCGCCCGGGAAAAAGGCGCCCACGTCCACACTCAGACCCGTTGCGTCAGCGCCCGTCGCACCAAAGGCCTGTGGCACCTGCACCTTGAGCGCGCCGATGGCAGCCTGTTCTCGATCCGCGCCAAAGCGTTGGTAAATGCCGCCGGCCCGTGGGTCGCCAAGTTCATTCGTGACGACTTGAAAATGGAGTCGCCGTACGGCATCCGCCTGATTCAGGGCAGCCACCTGATCGTGCCGAAGCTGTACGAAGGTGAACACGCGCACATTCTGCAAAACGAAGATCAGCGCATCGTGTTCACCATTCCGTACCTGAACCACTTCACCCTGATCGGCACCACCGACCGCGAATACACCGGCGACCCGGCTGCCGTGGCGATCACCGATGGTGAAACGGATTACCTGATGAACGTGGTCAACGCCCACTTCAAAAAGCAGCTCAGCCGCGACGACATCCTGCACAGCTATTCCGGCGTGCGCCCGCTGTGCAACGACGAATCCGACAACCCGTCAGCCGTCACCCGCGACTACACCCTCGCGCTGTCGGGCAGCGGTGAAGAAGCGCCGTTGCTGTCGGTGTTCGGCGGCAAGCTCACCACCTACCGCAAACTGGCCGAATCGGCGCTGGCCCAACTGGCACCATACTTCACGCACATCAAGCCGAGCTGGACCGCCAATGCGCCGCTGCCGGGTGGCGAAGACATGACCACCCCGCAGGCGTTGAGCTCAAAAATCCGCGACAAGTTCGACTGGATTCCGACCGAGATTTCCCGTCGCTGGTCCACCACCTACGGCAGCCGGACCTGGCGCATGCTCGAAGGCGTTCAAAACCTGAGCGACCTGGGCGAGCACATTGGCGGCGGTCTCTATACCCGTGAAGTCGACTACCTGTGCAGCGAAGAATGGGCGACTAACGCGCATGACATCCTGTGGCGCCGCAGCAAGCTCGGCTTGTTCACCACGCCGGCGGAACAGGAAAAGCTCAAGGATTACCTGAACAAGGTCGAGCAGAACCGCAGCAAGATCGAAGCGGCCTGATCGGCGCTCCGGACAAACGAAAGCCCCTGAATCTCACGATTCAGGGGCTTTTTTGTAACGGCCGGTTTATTCCCGCAAATCCGACTCATGAATCGGCTGATCACGATGGGTCGCCCGTTGATACTGCGCCGGCCAGATGGCTTTGCGCCCCCCGAGATCATCATCCGCATGCAGCGGCCAGTACGGATCGCGCAACAGCTCGCGGGCCAGGAAGATGATGTCTGCCTGACAGGTGCGCAGAATGTGCTCGGCCTGCGCCGGGTCGGTAATCATGCCTACGGTGCCGGTAGCGATTTCCGCTTCCTTGCGGACCTTTTCGGCGAAGCGCGTCTGATAGCCGGGGCCGGTAGGAATTTCCGCGTTGACCGCCGTGCCGCCAGACGACACATCGATCAGGTCCACGCCCAGGGTTTTGAGGCGACGCGCCAGTTCAACGGTTTCATCAGGGTTCCAGCCGTCTTCTACCCAGTCCGTGGCCGAGACCCGAACAAACAACGGCAGCTCTTCCGGCCACACCGCGCGCACCGCTTCGGTGACCTGCAATACCAAACGAATGCGGTTCTCAAATGAACCGCCGTACTGGTCACGCCGTTGATTACTCAGCGGTGAAAGAAACTGGTGCAGCAGATAGCCATGGGCCGCGTGCACTTCCACCACTTTGAAACCGGCTTCCAGCGCACGTTTGGCTGCATCGACAAAAGCCTGAATCACATCGGCGATTTCAGCATCGTCGAGCTGTTTGGGTTGTGTGTGCTGTGGGTCAAACGCAATCGGTGACGGGCCGACCGGCAACCAGCCGCCGTCTTCGGCTTTTACGCTGCCATGCTTGCCGAGCCACGGCCGATAGGTGCTGGCCTTGCGCCCCGCATGGGCCAGTTGGATGCCGGCCACACCGCCCTGGGCGGCAATGAAGCGGGTGATGCGTTGCAAGGGTTCGATCTGTTCATCGTTCCACAGGCCAAGGTCTTGCGCGGTGATGCGCCCGTCGGCGGTGATCGCCGTGGCTTCGGTGAACACCAGCCCCGCCCCGCCGATGGCACGACTGCCGAGGTGGACCAGATGCCAGTCATTGGCCAGGCCATCGATGCTGGAATACTGGCACATCGGTGATACCGCGATGCGATTGAGCAGGGTCAGTTGGCGAAGGTTATAGGGTTCAAGCAGCAGACTCATGGGGCACCTCTCGAATCAGTGGTCAGGCTCCAGGGTTCTGTTTGAAAAGTCGACGAGTGACAGGAAAAAGGTACAGCACCCGCCCCCGCGGGCAAAGAATTCGACAAGACGTCACAAGGATAATCAAGCAGTGTTTAGAGCCTAGTCGACATCGCTGTAGGAGCGAGCTTGCTCGCGAAAAAACCAGAGGCGCTGATGGGAATCAGATTTAGCGCGTTATCGTTCACGACCATCGTCGGAGCGCCGCCCGGAGCAAGCTCGCTCCTACAAGTATTGGCTTAACGCGGTTCGATGTGGGCAATCATCAGCTGAACGGTCTCGTTCCCACGAAACTCGTTCACGTCGAGCTTATAGGCCAGCTCCACCCACTTGATGGTCGGATTCGGCCAGACGTCACGGTCGATGCCAAAGGCAATGCCATCAAGCTTGACCGAGCCGCACTCACTTCTGAGCACCACTTTCAGGTGGCGTTCGCCGACCACGCGCTGTTCGACCAGTTGAAACACCCCGTGAAACAGCGGCTCCGGGAAATGCTGCCCCCAAGGGCCGGCGTGGCGCAGTGCACGGGCCAGTTCCAGGTGAAACTCCTCGACCGCCAAGGTGCCGTCAGACAGTAGGCGCCCAGTCAGGTCCTCTTCGCGCAATTGCCGACGCACTTCCGCGTCAAAGGCTTCGGCGAACAACGGGAAATTCGCTTCCGGCAATGTCAGCCCTGCCGCCATCGCATGGCCGCCGTACTTGGTGATCAGGTTCGGATGCTGCGCCGCCACCACGCTCAGGGCGTCGCGGATGTGAAAGCCCTGGACCGAACGGCCCGAGCCTTTGAGCAGGCCGTCGCCGGCATCGGCGAAGGCAATGGTCGGGCGGAAATAGCGCTCTTTCATCCGCGACGCGAGGATACCGATGACACCCTGGTGCCACTCGGGATCGAACAGGCACAAGCCGAACGGCATCGATTCCACCGGCAAATCCTTGAGCTGCGCCAGCGCTTCACGCTGCATGCCTTGCTCGATGGATTTGCGGTCCTGGTTCATGCCGTCCAGCTGAGCGGCCATTTCGCCGGCCAGACCGGCGTCTTCAGTGAGCAGGCATTCGATGCCCAGGCTCATGTCATCCAGGCGCCCCGCCGCGTTCAGGCGCGGACCGACGATAAAGCCAAGATCGGTGGAGGTGATGCGCGCATGATCTCGCTTGGCCACTTCCAGGATCGCCTTGATCCCCGGTCGGGCACGGCCGGCACGAATCCGCTCCAGGCCTTGATGCACCAGAATCCGGTTGTTGGCATCCAGCGGCACCACGTCAGCAACACTGCCCAGCGCCACCAGATCCAGCAGTTCGCCGATGTTCGGCTGCGGCTTGCTCGCATACCAGCCGAGTTCGCGCAACCGCGCGCGCAAAGCCATCAGCACATAGAAAATCACCCCGACACCGGCCAGCGCCTTGCTCGGGAACTCGCAGCCGGGCTGGTTCGGATTGACGATGGCGTCGGCCAGCGGCAGCTCATCACCGGGCAAGTGGTGATCGGTGACCAGCACGTTGAGCCCGGCCTTTTTCGCCGCCGCCACGCCTTCGACACTGGAAATGCCGTTGTCCACGGTGATCAGCAGTTGAGGCTGACGCTCCAGCGCCACCGCGACGATTTCCGGCGTCAGGCCGTAGCCATAGTCGAAACGATTGGGCACCAGATAATCGACATGCGCCGCACCCAGCAAGCGCAACCCCAACGTGCCGACCGTACTCGCGGTTGCGCCGTCGGCGTCAAAGTCACCGACGATCAGAATCCGCTGACGCTGCTCCAGCGCGGTCACCAGCAAATCCACGGCCGCCTCGATACCCTTGAGCTTCTGGAACGGAATCAGCCGCGCCAGACTCTTGTCCAGTTCGGCTTCGGACTGTACGCCCCGCGCCGCGTACAGGCGGGTCAACAGCGGCGGAATATCACCGAGGAATGGCAAGGTGTCGGGCAGCAGGCGAGGTTCGATGCGCATGGGGTGACAGGTGCTTCTCTTAAGTACGTAGGATAAAACCGAATGACGTGCGCGGACTCAGCCGCGCTCGCCCGACAACCATTGCAGTTGGACTTCGTGCTGACCACGGTCATCGGTGACGAAAATCGTTCCTTCGCTGATCATCACGTCCCACTTGATGACGCGCGGCATGTCTTTGGCCAGGGTCTCCAGGACTTCCTGAGGCACCGCAGCGATGTGGACGTTTTTCAGGTTCTTGATCGCCGGGATCACTTTGCCTTCCCAGACGCGCAGGCTGCCATACGCCAGCAGACTGGTGCGTTCAGTGCGACGCGAACACCAGGTCAGGCGATCGGCATCCGGTTGGCCGACTTCGATCCAGTGCAGGACACGGTCATCCAGGCTTTTTTCCCACAGGGCCGGTTCATCCACTTCTGACAGACCACGGCCAAAAGACAGCTGCTCGTTGTACCAGAGGGCGTAGGCCAACAGGCGCACGGTCATGCGCTCTTCGGTTTCCGAAGGATGACGGGCGATGGTCTGTTTGACGCTCTCGTAGACGCTGCGGTCGAGGTCGGTGAGGTTCAGTTCAAACTTGTAGGTCGTGGACGGCTGGGCCATGAACGGGCTTCTTGATACGAGGAAAGGCGGCAAGTCTAACCGATGCGGCAGGTATTCATCGAATTGAAGGCAATCTCGCCCGGGCGCCTGACAGTCGGCTATGTTAAAACTCTGTATTCGCTCAACCCTTGTCCTACAGGATCCCGTATGTCGTCCACCGCCAAACCGCTTTCAGGCCTCAAAGTCATCGAATTGGGCACTTTGATTGCCGGCCCTTTTGCCTCGCGCATTTGCGCTGAATTCGGTGCCGATGTGGTCAAGGTCGAATCCCCGGACGGTGGCGATCCGCTGCGCAAATGGCGCAAGTTGTATGAAGGCACTTCGCTGTGGTGGTTCGTGCAGGCGCGTAATAAAAAGTCGCTGACCCTGAACCTCAAGCATCCCGACGGCCTGGCGATCCTGAAAAAGCTGCTGAGCGAAGCGGACATCCTGATCGAGAACTTCCGCCCGGGCGTATTGGAAAAACTCGGCCTGGGCTGGGACATCTTGCACGCACTAAACCCAAAACTGGTGATGGTGCGCCTCTCGGGCTTCGGCCAAACCGGACCGATGAAAGATCAGCCGGGCTTTGGTGCGGTCGGCGAGTCGATGGGCGGCTTGCGCTACATCACCGGTTTCGAGGATCGCCCACCGGTACGCACCGGGATTTCCATTGGCGACTCGATTGCCGCGCTCTGGGGCGTGATCGGCGCGCTTATGGCTTTGCGTCACCGCGAGGTCAATGGCGGCCAGGGGCAAGTGGTGGACGTGGCGCTCTATGAAGCGATCTTCGCCATGATGGAAAGCATGGTCCCGGAGTTCGATGTGTTCGGCTTCATCCGCGAACGCACCGGCAACATCATGCCCGGTATAACGCCGTCATCGATCCATACCAGCGCCGATGGCAAACACATACAGATCGGTGCCAACGGCGATGCGATCTTCAAACGATTCATGCTGATCATTGGCCGCGAAGACCTGGCCAACGATCCAATGCTGGCCAGCAACGACGGTCGTGACAGCCGCCGTGACGAGCTCTACGGGGTCATCGATCGCTGGGTCAACTCACTGCCGCTGGACACAGTCCTTGAGCGGCTGAATCAGGCCGACGTGCCAGCCAGCCGGATCTTCAGCGCCGAAGACATGTTCAGCGATCCGCAGTACCTCGCCCGGGAAATGTTCCTGCAGGCCAAGCTGCCGGACGGCAAAGACTTCAAGATGCCGGGAATCGTGCCGAAACTCTCTGATACACCCGGTGATTGTGAATGGGTCGGGCCGCAACTGGGCGAGCACAATGCGCAGGTACTCCAGGAACTTGGCTATGACGCGTCGCAGATCACACAACTGCGCAAAGACGGAGCCATTTGAGCTGAAGCGTCTGTTTGCGCAATTCATCAAGCACTGCCTGTGGCGGAACGGGCGGGCGCTGTGTGCTTTGGCGGGTATGCTGCTGATCGCCGCGCTGGCGCCTGTGGCACTGGCGCAACCCAAGGACACGCTGATCTGGCTCAAGCGCGACCTGCCACCGCTGTTCATTTTCGAAGGCCCGAAAAAGGGCCTGGGTGTTATCGATCAATTGCTGCCGAAGCTCATGGCCGGCATGCCTCAGTACCAGCACAGCGTGATGAGGGTCAATCGCGCGCGTGGATTGCAGATGCTCCATGAGCCATCCCTTACCTGCGATGCGGCGCTGAACTGGAGCAAGGAGCGGGAAACCTGGATCGCGTTTTCAACGCCGGTGTTCCGCGCCATGAGCAACGGCCTGGCCGTACGGCGTGTTGATCGCGAAGTGCTGGCGCCCTTCATAAAGGACGGCGAAGTGGATCTGGCCGCCCTGCTCGCTACCGGCAGTGTGAACTTGGGGATCATTGCCGAACGCAACTATGGTGAGTACCTCGACACCATGCTTAAACAGGCGCCACCCAAGGCGCTGACACTCCATTACGGCAATGACGCCTTGGGCAGTCTGCTGCAAATGCAACGACTGGGACGCCTGCAACTGCTGTTGGGCTATCGCCCGGAAATCCGCTACCAGGCGCAGCAGCAAGGGATCGCCGAGAATGAATTGCAGTTCTTCCCGATCCGCGGCACAGGCAAATACCTGTCCGGATACATCGGCTGCACCAACACGCCGCAAGGCCGACAGGCGATCATCGAGATCAACCAACTGCTGCGCGCCCTGCCCCGCGATCACCTGAGCGAGGCCTACGCGGCCTGGCTCGACCCGGAAAGTCGCAGCGAATACCTGGAAGCTTCCAAAGCTTTTTTCGAACAACAGGCCGGGCAGTGAAAAATCCCGGGCAAAAGAAACCCCGAGAAGTGGGGAGACGACTCGGGGTTAAACGTGGTCTACATAAAGACCCGTAGCAACAAGCTACAAGCACCGGAGCACAATGCTTGATCTTGCTGGTAAAGGGTCTGACTGACTTGGGCGCAGGAAGGTTCCCACAAAACTCAATTCAGTTTCGGCTGGCCAGCAGCCGGTCCTGAGCGGCGTTGCGCAACGCCGCGATCACACAAGGCTCCAGGCGTCCTTCAGCAATCAGCACATCGCGATGCAAACCATCGACCACATCGGTCAACGAACGCTTGTCGATCAACTGCGCCTGACTGAACTCCCGGTCGACCACCACTGCACCGGTCGCGTTCGTCAATGTCACCCGGCATTCGCCATGAAGGCCCGACGGGGTCAATGTCACCTGGTACGGGCTCAGAGCCTCACCGAGCAAGAGACTGATACTTTCCATCTCGATCACCACTCAATAGTCCGAAAACAAAGTGCCTGGGGCGTGTCTACAGTAAATGACCGCCGGCCCGAGAAGAAAGTTCTGGATACCGAGCGCAGGTAAACCTGCGTCTCTGGTCGAAAGAGCATGCATGCCAAAGATGACAGAGAAAAAACAGGCGCGTCACGTCTGTCGGGTTCGCTGACCGATATCGACCCATCCCCCTAACAACCCTCGCAATTGACCATCGGCACTATAAAACGGCACGGTCCATTGATAGATGTCCCTGAGGCCATGCTTGAACAGCAATTGCCGCTCGTTGAACCGTGATTTGCGCGTGTTCATCTGAGCCATGAACTCGGCGTGCAAAAGCTCGGCGGTTTCTTTAGGCAAGACTTCAAGTTCGATCAACAGTCGTCCCTGCATCTGATCAAAACGGGCCGACAGGCTCTCCTCATAGCTTTTGTTGCATATGAGCAAACGTCCTTGCCGGTCTCGAACAAACACTGGGTCAGGCATTGCGTCCATCAACGTGTGCTGGAACGCCAACTGATCGCGAAGACCGTTCTCTGCGCCCTGAAGCTGCTCTATTACAGTAGCCAGTCGACGATTCCAGATCAGCGATATCAGCGCGAACAGACTGGCGATCAACACACTCCAGCAAACCTGCCTGCTTATCCCCGCCCAGATTGAGGGTGTCGTTGCGGGCGCAATCTCATGAAACCATTTCTGGCGAATGGCTCGCAGTTCGGCAGGCGGAAAAGCCTCCAGTGCTTTGCTGAGGATGCTCAACAGCTGCGGCTGATCTTTGTGTACTGCCAGATAATCAGCATCCCATTTGCCCTCCATCGCTTCACTCACCCTGAGCCGCCCTGACGGATAGAGTCGCGCTCCGATTTCATTGTCGATGGTCGCGTACGCTTCGCCGCTCTCGACCAATGCCCGGGCTTCAGCGTGAGTCTTTACCGAACGCAATTCGATGGACGGGTGGTCGCGACGAATCACGGCCTCCAGCGCATGCCGCGTCGGTAGCACCAGTACCTTTTTCGCCAATTGCTCCAGCGACTGCACAGCAGGGGCCTCTGCATGCCCGACAAACACCCAGCCAGCGCCGCCGAAGGCATGACTGAAATCGAGAAATGCCCTGCGTTCGTCGTTCATGGACAGCATCGTGCTCATATCGGCAGCGCCGCTTTCCAGACGACCGAGCAACTGCTCGGTGGAAAATGTCTCGTCGTAGACAAACTGCAAGCCTGTCATGGCGCTGATGCGCTCCAGCACATCGTTATGGAAACCACTCCAATGACCGCGCTCGTCCTTGAACAGATACAAGGGATATTGTGTCGACGCGACGACGACTGGCGAATGCTCCGCCAACCACTGGCGTTCCTGCGCATCAAGCTCGATCAGCGGCCCGGTAGCCGTCATGTCAGTTTCATACGCTACCAATTGCGCCGCCATCGCCCCCAGGCTCAGCCCCAGGAGCGCAACCAAAAACATCCAGCTCAAGGCTGGCATCAATACTGCAAAATACGGCATTACCACATCCTTGCGCTCGGTCCGCCCGTCCTCAATAGGCGATTTCCCGGCCAGTGTGGCATGCAAAAACAACAAAGCCCGTCAGGTGACGGGCTTCAATGTGTGACAGGTTTTGCCGGTTACAAAGGCTTACCGCGGTTGCCATGCTGACTGACAAAGGCCTGCACGGCTTTCAGGTCGTTCGGCAACACGGTGCAACGCTCGTCTCGCTCAAACAAATCAGAAAGATGTACAGGGAGTTCTAGTGCTTTTCCTACACCGGCTTTCTCCACGGCGTCCGGGAATTTGACCGGATGCGCCGTACCGAGGATCACCATTGGGATATCCAGGCTGCGACGGCATTCGCGCGCGGCCTTGACGCCGATGGCGGTGTGCGGGTCCAGCACTTCGCCGGTCTGCTCGTAGACTTCGGCGATGGTTTCGCAGGTTTGTGCGTCATCCACGGCCAGCGAGTCGAACAGTTTGCGGGCTTCGGTCCAGCGCTCTTGCTCGACGCTGAAACCGCCGCCTTGCTTGAAGCTGTCCATCAACCCGGCAATCGCTGCGCCGTTGCGACCGTGCAGGTCGAACAGCAGGCGTTCGAAGTTCGACGAGACCATGATGTCCATCGACGGCGACAACGTGGCGTGCAGGGTTTCCTTGACGTACTGGTTGCCGCTCATGAAGCGGTGCAGGATGTCGTTGCGGTTGGTGGCGACGATCAACTGGTTGATCGGCAGGCCCATGTTGCGCGCCAGGTAACCGGCGAAGATGTCGCCGAAGTTGCCAGTCGGCACCGAGAACGACACCGAACGCGCCGGGCCACCCAGTTGCAGGGCTGCGTGGAAGTAGTAAACGATCTGGGCCATGATCCGCGCCCAGTTGATCGAGTTCACGGCTACCAGACGAGTGCCCTTGAGGAAGCCCTGGTCGGCGAAGCTCGCCTTGACCATTTCCTGGCAGTCATCGAAGTTGCCTTCGATGGCGATGTTGTGGATGTTCTCACCGAAAATGGTGGTCATCTGCCGGCGCTGCACTTCCGATACGCGGTTATGCGGGTGCAGGATGAAGATGTCGACGTTTTCGCAATGCTTGCAGCCTTCGATGGCAGCCGAACCGGTGTCACCGGAGGTGGCGCCGACGATCACCACGCGCTCGCCGCGCTTTTCCAGCACGTAGTCGAGCAAGCGACCGAGCAGTTGCAGAGCGAAGTCCTTGAACGCCAGGGTCGGGCCGTGGAACAGCTCCAGCACCCATTCGTTGCCGTTCAGCTGACGCAGCGGCGCAACGGCGCTGTGGGCGAACACGCCGTAGGTTTCTTCAAGAATCTTTTTGAAATCGGCGTCTGGAATGCTGCCGGTAACGAACGGGCGCATGACGCGGAAAGCCAGCTCGTGATACGGCAGGCCGGCCCAGGAAGCGATTTCTTCCTGGGTGAAACGTGGCAGGTTTTCCGGGACGTACAGACCGCCGTCGGTAGCAAGACCGGCCAACAGGACGTCTTCGAAATTCAGGGCCGGTGCCTGGCCGCGGGTACTGATGTAACGCATGACTGACTCCAATGGACAGTGTTCGTAATGCCGGGCCAGCACGCTGGCCCGGTGAACGATAACGGCTTAGTTCAGGTGCTCGACACGGATCCGTACGACCGGACCGACCACGCCCGCCAAGGCTTCCAGGGCGGCGATGGCATCGTTGATGCGCTGCTCCAGTACGCGGTGGGTCAGCAGGATCATCGGCACCAGGCCGTCGTGCTCCTCGGCTTCTTTCTGCATGATCGACTCGATGTTGATCCCGCGCTCCGAGAGGATGCTCGCCACCTGAGCCAGCACGCCCGGATGGTCCTTGGCCTGGATGCGCAGGTAGTAAGCGCTTTCGCAGGCTTCGATCGGCAGGATCGGGTGCGCCGACAGCGAATCCGGCTGGAAGGCCAGGTGCGGCACGCGGTTTTCCGGGTCGGAGGTCATGGCGCGAACCACGTCCACCAGATCGGCGATCACTGACGAAGCGGTCGGCTCCATGCCGGCGCCCGCGCCGTAGAACAGCGTCGAACCGGCAGCATCGCCGTTGACCATCACCGCGTTCATCACGCCGTTGACGTTGGCGATCAGGCGATCAGCCGGGATCAGCGTCGGGTGCACGCGCAGTTCGATACCGGCAGCGGTGCTGCGCGCCACGCCCAGGTGCTTGATGCGATAGCCCAGCGCTTCGGCGTAGTTCACGTCAGCGGTGGTCAGCTTGGTGATGCCTTCGGTGTAAGCCTTGTCGAATTGCAGCGGGATGCCGAATGCAATCGAAGCCAGGATCGTCAGCTTGTGGGCTGCGTCGATGCCTTCAACGTCGAAGGTTGGATCGGCTTCGGCGTAACCCAGAGCCTGGGCTTCGGCCAATACGTCTTCGAAGGTGCGACCCTTCTCGCGCATTTCCGTCAGGATGAAGTTGCCGGTGCCGTTGATGATGCCGGCGACCCAGTTGATACGGTTGGCGGACAGGCCTTCGCGGATCGCCTTGATCACCGGAATGCCACCGGCTACCGCCGCTTCGAACGCAACGATCACGCCCTTCTCGCGAGCCTTGGCGAAAATTTCATTACCGTGAACAGCGATAAGCGCCTTGTTCGCGGTGACCACATGCTTGCCATTCTCGATGGCCTTGAGTACCAGCTCGCGGGCAACGGTATAGCCGCCCATCAGCTCTATGACGATGTCGATCTCAGGGTTCGTGGCCACTTCGAAGACATCGTTGGTAATCGCAATACCGGTCGTTTGGAACTGAGGCTTTGGCGTGCGCATGGCAATTTGAGCCACTTCGATCCCACGCCCGGCACGACGAGCAATTTCCTCGGCGTTGCGCTGAAGTACGTTGAAGGTACCGCCACCGACGGTCCCTAACCCACAGATGCCTACTTTGACCGGTTTCACTGTGAACTCCCCATAAAACGGCCGACTCAAGGCCGGCCGTGAAAACAGCCGCATGCTCGCGGCTCTCTATTAATGGCCCGGCGATGTCGCTGCCGGACCATGCTCGTCAATGGCTGACCGTGACGATGCGAATTTACTTCGCGCCCAGCGCCAGTTTGGCGACTTGTGGCGCAGGCTGGTAGCCCGGAATGACCTGACCGTCGGCCAAAACGATGGCCGGTGTGCCGTTCACGCCGATCGACTGACCGAGGGCGAACTGCTTGGAAACCGGGTTATCGCACTTGGCGGCCTTGATTTCCTTGCCGTCGACCATTTTATCCATGGCCGCTTTCTTGTCTTTCGAGCACCACACCGCTTGCAGTTGTTCGTCACCCGGCGAGCCCAGGCCCTGGCGCGGGAACGCTACATAACGCACTTCGATGCCGCGCTTGTTCAGCTCCGGGATCTCGGCGTGCAATTTGTGGCAGTACGGGCAAGTGGTGTCGGTGAACACGGTGATGTGCGACTTGGTTTCGCCAATGGCCGGGTACACCACGGTTTCGGCAACCGGAATCTCGTTGACCAGTTTGGAGATGCCCAGGCGTTCAGTCTTCTCGGTCAGGTTGACCGGTTTGCCGTCCTTGAGCTGGAACATGTAGCCCTGAACGACATATTGGCCGTCGGCGCTGGCGTAGAGAACGCGGCTGCCCTTGAGTTTGACTTCGTACAGGCCCGGCAGCGGACTGGCGGTGATGGTCTCTACCGGCACTTCGAGCTGGAGGTTTTCCAGGCTTTTACGAATGGCTTTGTCGGCCGCGTCATCGGCGACGGCAAAGGTGCTGACCAACGCAATGGCTGCGGCGGCGAAAATCTGGGTCAGACGCATGAGAACTCCTGAAGGCGGACAAATGGGACAACCAGAACGCCGGTACCAAAACACCGGGTCATAACCGCCCATCGTGCAAACCGGCAAAGCCTATCACATAAGGCCGGCGTGGCCGAATGCGGCTGACGCAAGACATTATCGGTCAACCGCGCGGGTGGTGTTTGGCATGCAAGTCCTGCAATCGCGCCCGGGCGACATGGGTATAGATCTGAGTTGTGGACAGGTCACTGTGGCCCAACAGCATCTGCACCACCCGCAAATCCGCACCGTGGTTGAGCAAGTGCGTAGCGAACGCATGACGTAACGTGTGCGGCGACAGCGACTTGCCGATCCCCGCGACCTTGGCCTGATGCTTGATGCGATGCCAGAACGTCTGCCGGGTCATCTGCTCGCCGCGCAGGCTGGGGAACATCACATCGCTTGGGCGTCCGCCGAGGAGTTCACTGCGGGCATCGCGCATGTAGCGCTCGACCCAGACAATCGCCTCCTCACCCATCGGCACCAGCCGCTCCTTGCTGCCTTTGCCCATCACTCGCAGCACACCCTGACGCAAATTGACCTGTTCCAGCGTCAGGCTGATCAACTCGGTTACCCGCAGGCCACAGGCGTAAAGCACTTCAAGCATGGCGCGATCACGCTGGCCGATCGCCTCGCTCAGGTCCGGCGCCTTGAGCAGTGCTTCCACGTCAGCTTCCGACAACGATTTAGGCAACGGCCTACCGAGCTGCGGCATGTCGACGCGAAGGGTCGGATCGACGGCGATCAGCTTTTCCCGCAGCAAATAGCGATAAAAGCCTCGCACACCGGAGAGAAATCGCGCAGTGGAACGGGGTTTGTAGTTTTGTTCCAGGCGCCAGGCCAGGTGATCAAGAATCAACTCCCGCCCCGCGTCCACCAGTTCCAGTCCTTTCTCCTGCAACCAGCCGTTGAACAGGGCCAGGTCACTGCGATAGGCATCACGGGTGTTGTCGGAAAGTCCTTTCTCCAGCCAGAGGGCGTCGAGGAATTGGTCTATCAAGGGATGATCGATGGCAGGCATGGGCACTCAAACGCGCAGCCTTGGGACTGCCGCAAAAAAATCAACGTGAACGGTAGATACGACCGCTAGTCTTTCATAGCCTGCAAATTCAAGGAACAGGGAGCAGCAATGAGCGAACAGCAGATTTTGTTGGCATTTGGCGGAATTGGCGCGGCGGCACTGGGGTGCCAATGGCTGGCGTGGCGCCTGAAGCTACCGGCGATTCTGTTTCTTTTGCTGACCGGGGTCTTGGTCGGCCCGGTATTGCATCTGCTTGATCCGCAGGAAATGTTCGGCCCATTGCTGATGCCGCTGGTGTCGCTGGCGGTGGCGCTGATTCTGTTCGAAGGTAGCCTGACACTGCACTTGTCAGTGTGGCGCGAGATTGGCAGCGTCGTTCACCGACTGGTCACCATTGGTGCGCTCTCGACCTGGGTAGTCATCGCTCTCGCCACTCACTGGCTGCTGGGTTTCGACTGGATGCTGGCCATCCTCTTCGGCAGCCTGACGCTGGTCACCGGGCCGACCGTGATCGTGCCGATGCTGCGCGTCGTGCGCCCGAAGGCCTCGATTGCCAACATTCTGCGCTGGGAAGGCATCGTCATCGATCCGATCGGCGCGTTGCTGGCGGTGGTCGTCTACAGCTTCATCATCGCCAGTGCCGAGGGCCACGGGCTCAAGGAAAGTTTGCTGACCTTTGGTGGCGTGATTCTGTGCGGCAGCCTGTTCGGTATTTTTGGTGGCTGGTTGCTCGGCACTCTGATTCGCCGCCAGTGGCTGCCGGAATACCTGCACAACCTGGCAGCGCTCGCGGCTGTGCTGGGGATATTCATCATCGCCAACGAGGTGATGCACGAATCCGGCTTGCTGGCCGTGACGCTGATGGGCATGTGGCTGGCCAACATGAAAGGCGTGGATGTGCGGCACATCCTGCACTTCAAGGAAAACCTAAGTGTCCTGCTGATTTCCGGGTTGTTCATTCTGCTGGCAGCTCGACTGGACCTGGACGCCATGATCGGTCTCGGGCCTTTGGTGCTGATTCTGCTGCTGGTCATTCAACTGATTGCCCGTCCTTTGAATGTGCTGATTTCTACCGCGGGCTCAAGCCTGAGCTGGCGCGAACGGGCGCTGCTGGGATGGATCGCGCCTCGCGGTATCGTCGCGGCAGCGGTGTCGGCGATCTTTGCGATTCGCTTGCATGAGGCCGGTCACGAAGGCGCGCTGCTGCTGGTGCCGCTGACCTTCGCCGTCATCATCGGCACCGTGGTACTGCAAAGTGCGACGGCGCGGCCATTGGCGCGCTTACTGAAAGTGGCTGAGCCGGCGCCGAGCGGCTTCCTCATCATCGGCGCCAATGGGCCGGCTCGCACGCTGGGCAAGGCGCTGCAACAGCTAGGCAGCCGCGTACTGCTGACCGACTCGAGCTGGGAGAACATTCGAGCGGCACGTATGGAAGGCCTACCGACTTATTTCGGCAACCCGGCCTCTCAACATGCCGATGCGCATCTGGATCTGGTGGGACTCGGGCATTTATTGGCGCTGTCACCGTCAGGCGAAATGAACACACTGGCGCTGATGCGTTTCCGACACGACTTTGGCCATCAGCGAATGTTCGGCCTGGCCAGCGGCCAGGAAAGCCGTCGCACCGACAAACATCGGACCAGCCTGGAGCATCGTGGCAATCAACTGGGCAGTGTGGCGCTGACCTACGGCAAATTCGCCAGTCAGCTCAGCCAGGGTGCCGAGCTGTACAGCACGACGTTGACGGATGGTTTCGGCTGGGAGGATTACCGGACGCTGCATGGCGATCGCGCGACCTTGCTGTTCCTGCGCGATGACAGTGGCTGGGTGCATGTGGTGACGCCGGACAGCTCGCTCAAGCCTGCGGCGGGATGGACGTTGCTGGCGTTGATTCAACCCGAGACGGAGTGATCCCAAAAGATCGCAGCCTTCGGCAGCTCCTACACGGACTCTGCATTCATCCTGTAGGAGCTGCCGAAGGCTGCAATCTTTTTCAGCATTACTAAATCGCAGGCAACAAAAAAGCAGCCCGTAGGCTGCTTTTTTCTGCATCGGAAGCTGGACTTAAGCCAGTTTTTCCTTGATGCGAGCTGCTTTACCCGACAGGTCGCGCAGGTAGTACAGCTTGGCTTTACGTACGTCACCGCGACGTTTAACAGCCATGCTGTCGATCTGCGGGGAGTAGGTCTGGAAAGTACGCTCTACGCCAACACCGTTGGAGATTTTACGAACGGTGAATGCACTGTTTACGCCGCGGTTACGCTTGGCGATAACAACACCTTCGAACGCTTGCAGACGCGAACGGTCGCCTTCCTTTACTTTTACCTGAACGACAATGGTGTCGCCCGGTGCAAAGGTAGGGATCTCTTTGGTCATCTGCTCTGCTTCGAGTGCAAGGATGATTTTGTTAGTCATGCTGTGCTCCTAAGGTAAATCGTCGGATTTACCATCGATACGTTGTTAACTATCGTCCCGCTCGCGGATGTATTCCTCGAGCAGCTTCTTCTCTTCTCCAGAAAGCGAGCGGCTTTCCAGAAGATCGGCGCGTCGTTCATAGGTCCGACCAAGGGACTGCTGTAAACGCCAACGCCGGATGTGCGCGTGATTGCCACTTAGCAATACGTCGGGAACACGCTGATCCGCATACACCTCCGGTCGGGTGTAGTGCGGGCAATCCAGCAAACCATCCGTAAAGGAATCTTCCTCGGCGGAGTCCGCATGCCCTAAAGCTCCAGGCAGCAGTCGTGTAACCGCATCGATCAGGACCATCGCCGGCAGCTCGCCGCCAGACAGTACATAGTCGCCAATCGACCACTCTTCATCGACATGAGCATCAATAAAACGCTCGTCAATGCCTTCATAGCGGCCGGCAATCAGGATCAATGCATCCAGATTCGCCAACTCGCGTACCGCCGACTGAGTCAGTTGACGGCCTTGGGGGGACAGGTAAATCACCTTCGCTCCCTCCCCCGCTACTGCCTTGGCCTGAACCAGAGCATCTTCCAGGGGTTTGATCTTCATCACCATGCCCGGACCACCGCCAAATGGGCGATCATCCACAGTGTGATGTCGATCCGTCGTGTAGTCTCGCGGGTTCCAACAGGTGAGCTGCAAGAGCCCCTGTTTCACCGCCCGACTGGTGATGCCGTACTCGCTGATGGCGGAGAACATCTCGGGAAACAAACTGATCACTTCTACGCGCAAGTTAGCCACGCTTAGAAGTCCGCGTCCCAATCCACCTTCATCTCGCCTGCTGCCAGGTCGATGGCCAACACGCATTGCTCGGTATACGGCAACAGGCGTTCGCGATCATCCAGGCTGCCAGCGCAAGGCTTGACCACCATTACATCATTCGAGCCGGTCTCCAGCAGGTGATCGATCTTCCCGAACAGTTGTCCGAGGGTGTCGATGACCTTGAGACCTTCCAGCTGGTACCAGTAGTACTCGCCGTCGGTCAGTTCAGGGAACAGGTTGCGCGGCACGCAGATCTCATAACCGGCCAGAAGACGAGCTTCTTCACGATCATCGAGACCCTTGAGCTTTGCGACCAGGAACTTGTCGTTCCCGCGTCCGCTGACCAGCTCTACCTGCTTTACATTGCCGTCACGCTTGAGCGTCCAGGTTTTGTAATCCAGCAGGTTCTTAATCGGATCAGTAAAGGAGTACACCTTCACTTCGCCGCGAACGCCGTGAACCGAGTAAATCTTGCCGATAACGATCAAATCATCAGCAACAGCTGGCGTCGCGTTCATATTGCTCAGGCCGCAGCCTTAGCAGATTCCTTCAACAACTGAGCAACGCGCTCAGAAGGTTGTGCACCAACGCTCAGCCAGTAGGCTACGCGCTCTTGGTTCACGGACAGACGGACTTCTTGACCACGAGCAACAGGGTTGAAGAAACCAACCTGTTCCTTGTGCGAACCGTCGCGCGGGTTGCGGCTGTCGGTTACGGTCAAGTGGTAAAACGGGCGCTTTTTGGAGCCGCCAAGGGCAAGACGGATTGTTAGCATGTGAACATCGTTCCTGTAGTCGGTGCTGCAAATCTAAAGGCACAGCGGGCATAGGTGCCCGAAAGGCCGCATATTCTAAGGAATATCCGGACTTTTGCAAATGACTTTTTCCGGCGGCCTATCGGTCGCCATGCAGATTTGCTATAGAGCCGTCGTTGAAAACGGCCGGTCAGCTCCCGCCAAGTGCGGGTTTGCTGTGTATCCCACGTCCGTGCGGGGCAGCGCCGACCTGATGGCCGGCGCGGATTCTTTACATTTTCGGCATGCCGCCGCCGGGTAGCATGCCACCCATGCCGCGCATCATCTTGGCCATTCCGCCTTTCGCGGAGAACTTCTTCATCATCTTCTGCATCTGCTTGTGCTGCTTGATCAAGCGACCGATGTCCTGCACCTGCGTGCCGGAACCCATGGCGATGCGGCGTTTGCGCGAACCGCTGATCAGCTCAGGGTCGCGGCGCTCGGCCGGGGTCATGGAGTTGATGATGGCTTCCATCTGCTTGAACTGCTTCTCTGCCGCAGTCTGGGCATTGCCCATTTGCGCCAGGTTCACGCCGCCCATGTTCGGCAGCTTGTCCATGAGGCCGCCGAGGCCGCCCATGTTCTTCATCTGTTGCAGCTGATCGCGGAAGTCTTCGAGGTCGAAGCCTTTGCCCTTCTTCAGCTTCTTGGCCAGTTTGTCGGCCTTGTCCTTGTCAAGGGTCGCTTCCGCCTGCTCGATCAGGCTGAGCACGTCGCCCATGCCGAGGATGCGCGAAGCAATACGCTCAGGGTGGAACGGGTCGAGCGCTTCGCTCTTCTCGCCCATACCGATGAACTTGATCGGCTTGCCGGTGATGGCACGCACCGACAGCGCGGCACCGCCACGGGCGTCGCCGTCGACCTTGGTCAGGATCACACCGGTCAGTGGCAGCGCATCGCCAAAGGCCTTGGCCGTGTTGGCGGCGTCCTGGCCGGTCATGGCGTCGACCACGAACAGGGTTTCGACCGGATTGATCGCGGCATGCAGCGCCTTGATCTCGCCCATCATCTCTTCATCGATGTGCAGGCGGCCGGCGGTATCGACGATGACCACGTCGATGAATTTGAGTTTTGCTTCCTTAATAGCCGCTTGCGCGATCTCGACCGGCTTCTGGCTCAGGTCGGATGGGAAGAAGGTAACGCCAACTTCACCAGCCAGCATTTCCAGCTGCTTGATCGCCGCCGGACGGTAAACGTCCGCGGACACGACCATGACCGACTTCTTCTTGCGCTCTTTAAGGAAGCGCGCGAGCTTGCCGGCGGTGGTGGTTTTACCCGCACCTTGCAAACCGGCCATCAGAATGACCGCTGGCGGCACGGCGCTCAGGTTCAAATCTTCGTTGGCCGCGCCCATCAGGCTTTCGAGTTCGGCCTGGACGATCTTCACGAAGGCCTGGCCCGGTGTCAGGCTGCGCGACACTTCGGTGCCGACGGCACGTTCCTTGACCGAATTGACGAAGTCCTTGACCACCGGCAGGGCGACGTCGGCTTCGAGCAACGCCATGCGCACTTCGCGCAGGGTGTCTTTGATGTTGTCCTCGGTCAGCTTCGCCTTGCCGGTGACATGGCGCAGCGTCTGCGAGAGACGGTCGGTTAAGTTTTCAAACATTGCGCGATCCTTTCAGGCCCTGTGTAGACCGGGATAATGGCGGCCCGGACCGGACTAAACATGTGCTCGGCGAGCCTGCGGCGTGGGCAGGTCGCGGATTATAGCGAAGACTGCGTCCGGCGGACACCTCGTCGTCAGCTTGCGTGGTCTTTCGTGCTGCGTGGGTTCTATGCCAAACTCAGCGCCTTTCGGGCTTGCCTAACAGGACTTATGCTCCCCTTGTCACCCAGTTTGCTTACCACCCTCGCCGCCGCTTGTTTATATGCCGCTGCGACTCTCTATCAAGGCACTCGCCTGGCCAACTGCGCCAAGGCGAACAAACGCCTGCTGGTCACGCTCGGTGTGCTTGCCGTGCTGGCCCACAGCGCCAGCCTGTTCGCCCACCTGTTGACACCGATCGGCCTGGGCCTGGATTTCTTCAGCGCCGCCAGCCTGATTGCCGCAGCGGTCATCGCCCTGACCCTGATCGCGTGTTCACGCATTCCGGTGGAAAACCTGCTGGTCTTGCTGTTCCCGCTCGGGGCCGCGACCGTGCTGCTGGCGCAGTTCGCCCCTGCCGGCACGGTGCAGATCATCGACGAGGCGCCGGGCATCCTGGCCCACATACTATTGTCGATCCTCGCCTACGGCATGTTCACCATTGCGGTATTCCAGTCGCTGCTCCTGCTCCTTCAAGACCATCAGCTAAAGCACAAGCACCCGTCCGGGCTGATCAAGAACTTCCCGCCGCTGCAAACCATGGAAAGCCTGCTGTTCGGTTTCCTGTGGGCCGGCTGGACGCTGTTGTCGATGTCGCTGATCTCCGGATGGCTGTTCGTCGACAACCTGTTCGCGCAACATCTGGTGCACAAAACCTTGCTGGCCTGCCTGGCCTGGATCGTCTTCAGCGTGTTGCTCTGGGGCCGTAACCGCCTCGGCTGGCGCGGACACAAGGCCATTCGCTGGACCCTCGCCGGATTCTGCCTGCTGATGCTGGCGTATTTCGGCAGCAAGCTGGTTCGTGAATACATCCTGCACATCTGACGGGCGGCATTAATGGACGAATTGCCCTTAGGGCCGATGATCGCCGTAGTGGTCCTGCTGACTTTATGGTCGGGGCTGTTTTCCGCCATTGAAGCCGCGCATCAACACTTGCTGGCCAAGCGCAACGCTTCCCGTTCTAGCGACAAGCCGCTGGCCAGACTGAGCTTCCCGCTCGACAGCCTGATCTTCTGCAATACCCTCTGTCGCGCATTGGTGGTAGTTATCTGCACCCTGCTGGCGATTTTCACCTGGGCCGAAAACGGTCCATGGGCAGCCTGCCTCGGCGCGACCGCCATCCTGTTGGTGTTTGCCGATTATTTGCCGCGCGCCCTCGCCGTCCGCCATCCGGATGCAATCCTCGCCTTTGGCAACAACCTGCTGCGCATACCGCTGAAAATCGCTTACCCGGCAGCCTGGTTGCTCAACAACTTCAGCCAACTGCTGATGCGCCCGTTTGCCCGCAAGGCCAAAGTCGTCCAGCAGAGCGAAGACGAGCCGCCGAACGACCAGCATGACGATCGCGAGCCTGCAGTCCATCGCCAGCATCCATTGCCAGGCATCCATGCGCTGGACAACATCACGGTCAACGACATTCTGGTACCGCGCAGTGAAGTCGACGGGATCAACCTCGACGACCCGATCGAGGACATCATCGAGCAATTGCGCAAAAACACCCGCACTCGCCTGCCGGTGTTCCACAGCGATATCAACCAGGTCGAAGCGGTGCTCAACACCCGGCAAATCGGCCACTTGCTCCCCGATGGCAGCCTGACCCTGGAAGCGCTGATGGCGGCCAGCCGCGAACCTTACTTCGTACCGGAAAGCACCCCGTTGCAACTGCAACTGCTGAACTTCCACAAGCAGCAGCGTCGCCTGGGCATGGTGGTGGACGAGTACGGCGAAGTGCTCGGCATCGTGACCCTGGAAGATATTCTCGAAGAAATCGTCGGCGAGTTCGAAAGCCAGCAAAGCCTCAATAATCCGCACATTCATCCACAGGCCGATGGCCGCCTGGTGATCGATGGTGCTGCGTCAATCCGCGAGCTGAACAAGAGCCTCGGCTGGCATCTGCCAAGCGACGGCCCGAAAACCCTCAACGGTCTGGTGACTGAAGCGCTGGAAACCATTCCAGAGAGCGCGGTATGCCTGAAAATCGGTCGTTATCGCCTGGAAATCCTTGAGACCGAAGACAATCGCGTCACCCGGGTATTGATCTGGCACACCGGCCCAGCCCCCGTCGCGACCGCCGTCAATTAAGCGTGTTTTCGCCTCTTGTTGAATCGTTAGCCACCTTCCTATAATCAAGGCGCTTACCCAAGCCTCGCCGGCCCCGTGCTTACCCCGCACACCGCAAGTTCCGGCCCGACCATCAGCAAACTCCGCAGCAAACCGACGACTGTTCCTACCTGGAACAGCGACCGTGCCTTCACCCACATCCCTGGGTTCTCGACCATAATAATTCGCTCCACTGGGGCACATGACTGTCAGGGATAACCGCATGACAACCAGCACGACTTACGACGACGCACCTGCGCAACCGACGAACTCCGCCACCCGCGTGGCCACCGCGAGCTTCATCGGCACTGCCATCGAGTTCTACGACT
The DNA here is from genome assembly GCF_054070755.1 of Pseudomonas sp. SDO5591_S426. Classification (NCBI taxonomy): domain Bacteria; kingdom Pseudomonadati; phylum Pseudomonadota; class Gammaproteobacteria; order Pseudomonadales; family Pseudomonadaceae; genus Pseudomonas; species Pseudomonas sp. SDO5591_S426. The sequence goes on from NZ_JBSVXD010000072.1 coordinate 22,830, forward strand.
TCTACGTTTACGCCACCGCAGCAGCGCTGGTGATCGGTCCGGTGTTCTTTCCGCAGACGTCCGGCACGGCCCAGATGCTTTCGGCCTTTCTCACATTCGGCATCGCATTCCTTGCGCGCCCCTTGGGGTCGGCATTGTTCGGTCACTTCGGCGATCGCATCGGCCGCAAATCGACCCTGGTCGCCTCTCTCCTGCTGATGGGCGTGTGTACCACGCTGATCGGCGTGCTGCCGGGTTACGACAGCATTGGCGCTTGGGCGCCGATCCTGCTCTGCGTGCTGCGGTTCGGCCAAGGCCTGGGATTGGGCGGCGAATGGGGCGGCGCAGCTTTGCTCGCCACGGAGAACGCCCCCAAAGGCAAACGCGCCTGGTTCGGCATGTTTCCACAGCTCGGGCCTTCGATTGGCTTTCTTGCGGCGAACGGTTTGTTCCTGACCCTGGCCATGACGCTGAATGATGAACAGTTCCGCTCGTGGGGCTGGCGGATTCCGTTCCTGCTCAGCGCCGCGCTGGTGATGGTGGGTCTGTACGTACGCCTCAAGCTGCATGAGACCCCGGTATTCGCCAACGCCATGGCTCGTCAGGAACGGGTGAAAATCCCGCTGGTCGAGCTGTTCAGCCAATACTGGGTTCCCGTTCTGCTGGGTGCTGGTGCCATGGTGGTGTGTTACGCGCTGTTTTACATCTCGACGGTGTTTTCGCTGAGCTACGGCGTGGCGACACTCGGATACAGCCGTGAAACCTTCCTTGGACTGCTGTGCTTCGCCGTGCTGTTCATGGCCGCCGCTACCCCGCTGTCGGCGTGGGCCAGTGATCGCTACGGACGCAAACCGGTGCTGATCATCGGTGGAGTACTGGCGATTCTGTCCGGGTTCCTGATGGAGCCATTGCTGACACAGGGCTCGACCTGGGGCGTGGCGTTGTTCCTGTGCATCGAACTGTTTCTGATGGGCGTGACGTTTGCGCCAATGGGCGCTCTGCTGCCGGAGCTTTTTCCCACGCACGTGCGTTATACCGGTGCATCGGCGGCCTACAACCTGGGCGGTATTGTCGGAGCCTCGGCGGCGCCGTTCTTCGCGCAGAAGCTGGTGGCGATGGGCGGCTTGAGTTACGTCGGCGGGTATGTGTCCGGGGCGGCGGTGCTGAGTTTGATTGCCGTGCTGTGCCTGAAGGAAACACGGCATAACGATTTGAATCAGATCGCCTGACAGATCGCTATCGCGGGCAAGCCCGCTCCCACAGGGTTTGGTGTCGTTCACAAAATAGCAATACGACACATAGCCTGTGGGCGCTGGCTTGCCAGCGATGGGGCCCTCACTGACAAAACACAACTCAACTTTTCCCCCACCCATTGTCACCTCGCTCTACGCGCATCCGCTCATCCCCGCTATACTTCCCGGCTTTTCCTGAATAAATGCCAATAGGGTCCCGCCGCGCATGGATAAGACCTACCAGCCGCACGCCATTGAAACTTCCTGGTACAACACCTGGGAGTCAGAGAATTACTTCGCCCCGCAAGGCGCGGGCGAGTCCTACACCATCATGATCCCGCCGCCGAACGTCACCGGCAGCCTGCACATGGGTCACGGTTTCAACAACGCGATCATGGACGCCCTGATCCGTTTCCGCCGCATGCAGGGTCGCAACACCCTGTGGCAGCCGGGCACCGACCACGCTGGTATCGCCACGCAGATGTTGGTGGAGCGCCAGCTCGAAGCCAAAGGCCAGAACCGCCACGACCTCGGCCGTGAAAAATTTCTCGAGAAAGTCTGGGAATGGAAGGATGAATCCGGCGGCAACATCAGCCGTCAGATCCGTCGCCTCGGCTCGTCCGTGGACTGGAGCCGCGAGCGCTTCACCATGGACGACGGCCTCTCGGAAGCCGTTAAAGAAGCCTTCGTACGCCTGCACGAAGACGGTTTGATCTATCGCGGCAAGCGCCTGGTCAACTGGGACACCAAGCTGCACACGGCGATTTCCGACCTCGAAGTGGAAAACCACGATGAGAAAGGCTTCCTGTGGAACCTGAAGTACCCGCTGGCCGATGGCGCCAAGACTGCTGAAGGCAATGACTACCTGATCGTCGCGACCACTCGCCCGGAAACCATGCTCGGCGACTCCGCCGTCGCGGTTAACCCGAACGATGAACGCTACAAAGCCCTGATCGGCAAATTTGTCGAGCTGCCGCTGGTTGGCCGCCGCATCCCGATCATCGCCGACGATTACTGCGACCCGGAATTCGGCACCGGCTGCGTGAAAATCACCCCGGCCCACGATTTCAACGACTACGAAGTCGGCAAGCGCCACAACTTGCCGCTGCTGAACATCTTCGACAAGAACGCCGCGGTCCTGCCGGCCTGCCAGGTGTTCAACCTCGACGGCACGCTGAACGAAACCATCGATGGCAAGATTCCGGCTGAGTACGCGGGTCTCGACCGCTTCGAAGCGCGCAAGCAGATCGTTGCTGCGTTCGAAGCCGCAGGCCTGTTGGTCAGTGTCGACGATCACGGCCTGAAAGTGCCGAAAGGCGACCGCTCCGGCACCATCATCGAGCCTTGGCTGACCGACCAGTGGTACGTGTCCACCAAGCCTCTGGCCGAGCCTGCGATTGCCGCCGTTGAAGACGGCCGCATCCAGTTCGTACCCAAGCAATACGAAAACATGTACTTCTCGTGGATGCGCGACATCCAGGACTGGTGCATCAGCCGTCAGCTGTGGTGGGGCCACCGCATTCCGGCCTGGTACGACGAGTCGGGCAAGGTCTATGTCGGTCGCGACGAAGCCGAAGTACGTGCCAAGCACAACCTCGGTCCGGACGTGGCACTGCAACAGGACAACGACGTTCTCGACACCTGGTTCAGCTCGGGCCTGTGGACGTTCTCTACCCTCGGCTGGCCGGAACAGACCGAATTCCTGAAGAAATTCCACTCCACCGACGTGCTGGTCACCGGCTTCGATATCATTTTCTTCTGGGTTGCCCGGATGATCATGCTCACCATGCATTTGGTGAAAAACGAAGACGGCACGCCGCAGGTTCCGTTCAAGACTGTGTATGTGCACGGTCTGGTGCGTGATGGCCAAGGCCAGAAAATGTCCAAGTCCAAGGGCAACGTCCTGGACCCGCTGGACATCATCGACGGTATCGAACTGGAAGAGCTGGTGCAGAAACGCACCTCCGGCCTGATGCAGCCGAAACTGGCGAAGAAGATCGAGAAGCAGACCCGCGACGAGTTCGCCGAAGGCATCGCCAGCTACGGCACCGACGCCCTGCGCTTCACCTTCTGCTCGCTGGCGTCCACCGGTCGCGACATCAAGTTCGACATGGGCCGCGTCGAAGGCTATCGCAACTTCTGCAACAAGATCTGGAACGCCGCGCGCTACGTGCTGGACAAGGGCGAAGACTGCGGCCAGAACGGCGAAGCCTACGAGCTCTCGCTGGCTGATCGCTGGATCATTTCGCAGCTGCAACGCACAGAAGCCGAAGTGACCCGTCAGCTCGACCAGTTCCGTTTCGACCTGGCCGCACAAGCCTTGTACGAGTTCATCTGGAACCAGTATTGCGACTGGTACCTGGAACTGTCCAAGCCTGTGCTGTGGGACGAAAACGCGCCGGTAGAGCGCCAGCGCGGCACCCGTCGCACCCTGGTTCGCGTGCTGGAAGTGGCTCTACGTCTGGCGCACCCGTTCATGCCGTTCATCACTGAAGAAATCTGGCAGCGCATCGCACCGCTGGCGGGTATCGAAGGCAAGACGATCATGCTGCAACCTTGGCCAGTGGCCAATGAAACGCGCATCGATCCGGCCGCCGAAGACGACATCGAATGGCTCAAGGGCTTGATGCTCGGCACTCGCAACATCCGTGGCGAGATGAATATCGGCCCGGGCAAACCGCTGCCGCTGTTCCTGAAGAATGTCAGCGCCGAAGATCAGCGTCGTCTGACCGAGAACGAAGCGCTGCTGAAGAAACTGGCGCGCCTCGAATCGATCACCGTACTGGCGGCCGGCGAAGAAGCACCGCTGTCCGCTACCGCTCTGGTCGGCGAGATGGAAGTGCTGGTGCCGATGGCCGGCCTGATCGACAAAGGTGCTGAGTTGGCGCGTCTGGACAAGGAAATCCAGCGCCTGCAAGGCGAAGTGCAGCGCGTCGGCGGCAAGCTGTCCAACGCCGGTTTCGTCGACAAGGCGCCAGCTGAAGTCATCGAGAAAGAACGCGCCAAACTGGCCGAAGCCGAACAGGCTCTGGGCAAGTTGGCCGAGCAACATGCGCGGATTGCCAGCCTGTAACGGCAAATCGCAATGAAAAAGGGAGGCCCATGTGGCCTCCCTTTTTTATTCAAGCCCGTTTTTCTGTAGGAGCAAGGCTTGCCCGCG